>CAYPKQ010000046.1:0-14668 GCA_964411355.1 uncultured Lachnospiraceae bacterium | reverse complement strand
AGCGTTTTGGTCACTTTGGGGCGTGCCAAAGTGACTGCCCCGCCGGCATAAGGCGATACAAATAAACAATTAATGTTCATAAACCGTAGTAAAACCGGCTCAAACCCTTCGCAGTTCCTTTGACTTCGCTCCGCTTAGGATGACGGCAAGTGCGAGATTACTTATGTGGTTTGTTTTTGCATCAATAAAAAACTGTTTACAAAAGAATGACCGATTCACTCCGAACCGGTCATTTTATTCGATCATTTCAAAGAAATATTTATCCCTATGTGCTCTGACGCTCTGCACAAGTCCGATTATGATATACATCGAAAGCATTGAAGAGCCGCCATAGCTCATAAATGGGAGTGTAATTCCCACAACGGGAAGAAACGCCATGCACATTCCCAGATTTTCAAGGGTCTGAACTATCACGATCGCTGCCGCACCGATGCAGATATATGCTCCCATAAGGCATCTTGCTTTTCTTGCTATCATCAGAATACGAACCGCCATAACGGTCAATGTTATAATTAGTATCGCACCGCCCACAAAGCCGAATTTTTCGCAGAATGAAGCGAAGATGAAGTCGGTATGAGAAGCAAAAAGTCTTTCGTAATATGATCCGCCGCTGATTCCCTGTCCCCACATTCCGCCGTTTGCAATTGCCTGGCGGCTTATAAGGGGCTGCATTCCTTTATCGAGTGGGTCAAGCTCGGGATTAAAGCCAACAAGTATTCGCTTTTGCTGATATTCGTGAAGATGAGGCCAGATATAGGGAAATCCCACAAGTGCCAGTGCCCCCGCACCTGCAAAAAGCCACGAGCTGAGACCCGCGCAAAACAGCATGATGAGTGTAAATGCCATATAAACCAGCGCAACTCCAAGGTCGCCCGAAATCAGTATAAGTCCTATAATAAGTCCCGCATGAATTGCAAGTCCGGCCAGGTTTTTGATGTTATTTATCTTGTCCTTGACGAAAGCCAGATGCTTTGAAAAGGTCATTATGTACGCTGCTTTTACAAATTCCGATGCTTGTATTCCTACAGGACCGAATCGCAGATAACTTTTGTTTGAACCCTCTGCAATGCCGAAAATGAGGGTCACTCCAAGTAAAAACAGAGCCCCCACATAGAAAATACCGCCGAATTTGTCGATAAATTCCTCATAATCTATCATGGTTATGGCAATCATCATGATGATTCCGAGTACCACAGAAACTATCTGAACGATATAAGCGGATTTTGAAAAATCCATCATCTCACCAAGCCCGCCGCCAAGTGTCGAAAGGCTCATTGCGGTGAGAACGAGAGTGCAAACGAGGAGCACGGGGTCTATCATGTGCATTCTCTCTTTTGCCGTTATGCTGAATGATCTTAACATATGCTCCTCCTTTCCTTTGTATTAAAAAATCTTAATTTGGACGATATTCTCCTTGTCTTACATCTATCATAATGTTATTCTCATAAGAATACTGCTTTGCCAGATTAAGTAACCGTAAAAGCCAATTTTCATTAGTCCAAAAGGTAATAATACCGTTGCTTTCATTTATCCCCGAAATCAGAGTATAAATGCCTTCATCTTTAATCTTTTTAGTCAGATCCTCACGAAAAAAATGTATCTTCTCAATATCATAAAAACGAATATCAATTTTTTCCTCGTCCCCTGAAAAGATATCTTTAATATCTGTCGAAAGCTTCTCGGCATCTTTTTCGGTAGGTAAATAAAAATAAAGTATTAGTTTGCCATTTTCAAATTCGCTTCCATGAAATAAATTCAAAAAATAATCATCATCAATATTTCTATGATACTCTTGCCATATTCTGCTTTCCAATTCGTAAAGATATGCCTTTTCAAGTTTCAAATCCAGCATATTGTTTTTTTGATTTATACGATATAGAGAAACGGATAGAATCATGACCACAACCAATAGTATGACGCAGGAAAGTAAACAGATTTTTTTCATTTAAAGCTCCCTGAAAATATACTTATTGAATGATGTCAATATATCCTGTTCTTCCGCAACGAGAACAATCGCCATTGGTATCCAAATATTTATAGTGCGGCTCATTTACAGTTGCAACGCATATGGAGCAGTACCCGGAGTGATATCCGCTATTATAGTCTGACCAACCCGTAGTATTATTATGGTCGCTACACGCCGTGAATGACTGTGATTGAAGAACAGAGTATGGTGTGAAAATAAGAATAGAGCCTATATCTCCTGAAAATATACCACAGAAAGAAGAATCTACCATATATGGTCCACCGCTGTCTCCGGACTGACTTGCTCCGTTAAGCAGTGTTGCAGCACTTAATCCGTACATATTCAAACTGTCGAAATCAAGCATTAAATCGGCATTGACTACTTGGGAATATGAATATCCGCTAACATAACCATAGCTTTTTACTATAGTGCCAACAGAAGGATTGGACACCGTTCCACCGTAAAATGTAGATATACCATGTGAAGTGCTTCCGACTGTATGTTTAATAGTATAAGTTGAATTAGTTATTGGTATTATTGAATAGTCACCATTTCCACCATTTTTGTAATGTTGTTTTTCAACAACTCCAATAACAGCACCATTATAATACACAAAATCTCCTTCGCTATACCCATGTCCACAGGTAACAATAGCATTTCTACCTTTATATTTTCCCATTATGCCTATTGTGGTAGAATTAAAATCGCCATTATTCAGCACATTGATCTTAGAACCACTTCTAAAAGAAGCATTACGTGGCACATATTTATCTGTTGGTATTACATTGACAGTAAAACTTGAACTTTTTTCTAAATAATTTATTTTCGATACAATTAAAGATACTTCTTCTTTTGAAACGCCAATTTCTATATTTCCGTTTGTATTATTAACAGCTGAGTATGTAATGGTATATCCCGAATTTTTTAAATTCGAGGACAGCATATAAGCTTGCTTTAAAAGTTCATTGTAAGAATAGTCTTTATAAAGATAGACAACTTTTTCTTTGTTATCACCAAAAAGTGCATTATATGTTTCTTCAGTTCCCTCCGGTGGGTTGTAAAGGCATAAATAATATATGCCATCTTCAATATAGCGTCCGGCGAAAAAATCGGGATATACAATACCTTCGCCTTCTTTGAAGAAATATTCCATCAGAGCGTTATCGGCTGCAACTGCTTGCTTTTGTTTTTCCATTTCAAGCAAAATCGCCTTTTCGGCTTTAGAGTTTTCTGCATTTGATATAAGTGTTGCGGATACAGATATGCTGATAATAGACACTACAAGCACAATGGCTACAAAGATAAAAGTATTCTTTTTTTTTCTTTTCATATAATTACTCTCCTATACTAAATTTTTGTTGGCAAATTAAAATAAAATCCGATATTTATATTTGCCACTGGCCTCACCTCTTTCATTTGAATTTTTGTTTTTATATAAATCGACTTAATAAGCTCTTGCCCAGACTACCATGTGCTTTGCCGGCTTTCCGCAGCAGACGCAAACATCTTCTATCTGCTCCTGCTCAAGGGGTATGCAGCGTGAGCCGATGCCGGTCTTTTCCTTAACACCGTCCTCGCAAGCCTCGTCGCCGCACCACATAGCCTTAACAAATCCGTCGCCGTTCTTCAGAGCTTCGTTTATCTCGTCGATGCTCTTGCAGGAGTATGTTCTTCTCTCTCTGTTGGCGAGAGCCTTCGCAAACATTCCGTCTCTTACCTCGGCAAGCTTTGCTGCAACGGTCTCGGTAAGATTTTCAAGGCTTACAAATGCCTTTTCAAGATTGTGACGGGTAACTGCAACGCACTGACAGTTCTCGATATCACGGGGTCCTATCTCAATGCGGAGCGGAACGCCCTTCATCTCGTATTCCGCGTACTTCCATCCGGGAGAGTTGTCGCTATCGTCAAGCTTAACTCTGAAATTCTTTTTGAGTTCCTCATAAAGCTCGTTTGCCTTTTCGAGAACGCCTTCCTTATGTGCCGCAACGGGGATGATAACCACCTGAATGGGCGCAACTGCAGGGGGGAGAACAAGACCGTTATCATCGCCGTGTGTCATGATGATACCGCCGATCATTCTTGTTGTGCAGCCCCAAGAGGTCTGGAAGGGATATGCAAGTGTATTTTCCTTTGTCTGATATGTGATGTCAAATGCTCTTGCAAAACCGTCACCGAAGAAATGGGAGGTTGCCGCCTGGAGGGATTTACCGTCGTGCATAAGAGCCTCAATTGCGTAAGTATCCTCTGCGCCGGCAAACTTATCGGAGGGAGTTTTCTTGCCCTTGATAACGGGGATTGCAAGGTCATTTTCATGGAAATCGGCATAAACATTCAGCATCTGTACTGTTTCGTCCACTGCCTCATCATATGTGGCGTGCATTGTGTGTCCTTCCTGCCAGAGGAATTCTCTTGAACGGAGGAAGGGTCTTGTTGTCTTTTCCCATCTGACGACCGAGCACCACTGATTGTAGAGCTTGGGCAGGTCACGGTAGGAACGGATGATATTTGCATAATGCTCGCAGAAGAGTGTTTCGGAAGTGGGGCGTACGCACATACGCTCGGTGAGCTTTTCACTTCCGCCGTGTGTTACCCAAGCCACCTCGGGAGCAAATCCCTCAACATGGTCCTTCTCTCTTTGGAGAAGGGACTCGGGAATGAACATAGGCATATATACATTTTCATGACCAAGCTCCTTGAAGCGTGTGTCAAGAATACGCTGGATATTTTCCCAGATAGCGTAACCGTAGGGGCGGATTATCATACAGCCCTTTACGCTTGAATAATCAATAAGGTCTGCCTTTTTGCAGATGTCTGTGTACCATTGAGCAAAGTCCACGTCCATTGCGGTGATTTGCTCAACCATTTTCTTGTCGTTTGCCATGTTTCTCCTTTTTGCTTAAAATATAAGCATACAAAAATCATTTTTACAGTTTATTATATAACAAAAAAGCCGAAATGTCAAGGGGAGAAGCGTTATTGAAAGCTTTTTTGTGTTATTGAAAGCTTTTTTGACGGATTTTTTTGAATTTCACATTATAAACAGTAATTTATCGAACTGTAGGATACCGATAAAAAAATGAGCCGTCCCCTACAAAATACATCTTCAACAGTTCGCTAAATTACTGTTTTCACAAAAGCCCAATGAAATATTAAATCAGTATCGTCTTTCGTTCGGCATTTACATATTTTTTGTTTCGAAGCTGCAAAATTTCATTGACTTTCCATTATGCATATGCTATAATTTTGCTTGAAAAACCAAAATGGAGGAATACTTACTGTGAACAGTTATTTAAAGGCAATGGAGGCCGCTCTTGGCGATGACGGGAAGGATATGCTCAGTCGAATATACGAGCCCACGGTTGTGGAAACACCGCTTTCCGATTCGAGAAGAGATGTATGCATCCTTCCAAACGGCGAGATACGCGCATATGGCAGACTTTATGCAAAGAGCCATGTGGGACAGGAGGGACAGGTGGCATATCTTTCCTCATTTGATTGCGGTCTTTCGTGGAGCATAAAATATTCGCACGGAAGAATGAACTCCTGCACGTATTTTGAAGAAGCGAATATTTATGTTACCGCTTGCGATATGTACAATAATAATTACGGAATAGATTCGGGACTTTATATTTATCGCTCTGAAATAGGACCGGATGATCCTAATCCGCAAAAAATAAAGATAAGCGATGAAAGATTTATTTGCTGCTTTTTACCTCAAAAATCGGCATTTGGAAATAGAATATGGTTTACATCACAGCTTGATGGCGACCCATATTTCTTCTTCTCCGATGATTTCGGTCTGACATGGAATGAGCGCCGTATAAAATGTCCGCATAATTTTGAAATCGTATATCCCCATAAAGGCTACCGCTGGTGCAAGGGAAGCGGATGCGAGCCTCATGCGGCAGAGCTTTCCGAGAGCAAAATGATGATGATAATCAGAACTCCCATGGATTGCTTCTATAAGAGCTATTCCTATGATGGCGGTGAAAGTTGGAGCGATCCCGAGGAATCGAATTTTTACGGCACAAACACTACGGCATTTCTTCTGCGCCTTACCGATGGCAGAATAATCACCTTTTGGAATAATACTGCGCCTCTTGCTCAGCCGAACTACAAGACTACGGACAGAGCAGAGGACATGGGAGTTATAAACGGAAGGGGTGAAAATGCCTTTACAAACAGAGATGCTGCACATGCGGCGATCAGCGATGACGGTGGAGAAAGCTTTGTGGGCTTCAGAGAAATTCTGCTGAATCCGGTTAGAAACAATGCAGATTTCCGCTATGTGGGAGGTACTGCTACGTCACATGACAAGAGCGTTCACCAATTTCAGGCATTTGAGCTGCCGTATAATAAAATTTTGGTCTCCGCAGGACAAAATCCCGCATCAAGAAGGCTCCTTATCTTTGATGTGAATTGGCTTTATGAAAAGACAAGACATGAAAACTTCATAAGCGGTATGGGTAATATAACCTGTCACACATATCTGAAAAGTCTTTCGGGACACCACGCAAGCTATGTTGGCAACGGTCATTGCTCCTGGAACAGAACATACAGTGCTTTTCCCGTTCCCGATCCCCACGGCGGGCACGGAGAGGTGATCCTTGTAAAAAAACAGCATAACGAACTCGTATGTAATGATATCAGCGGCATATGCTGGAATTTCCCATGCTCGGGAAAGGGCAAAATAAGTGCAAGGATCATGATAAACGAAAAGCAGGCGAGGTTTATTCTCTCGGACAGATGGTATAATACCTGTGACCCCTGTGCCACATACAGAGCACCATTTTGGTTTGAGATAGACAAGGGGGATACCTCGGGCGATTTTTGCGATGTTGTGGTGGAATACGATATCGAAGCAGAACATGGCAAGGTAACGATTGACGGAGAATTTTTGTGCTTGCTAAAAATGTCAAATCCTTGCAAAATCGGAATTTCCTATCTTATTTTGCAATGTGCCGCCGATGGTGACAGCAATGGATTTTATATAGAAGAGCTTTCAAAAGAATAAAACATTTAAAAATCACAATTGATTGACAAAAGCAAAAATATCATTTATAATATAATAAAAAACGATAAAGGTAGGTAAAAAATATGACAGACCGGAGAAAAGATATTCCCGAAAAGTATAAATGGGATCTTACTGCGATATATCCCGACATGGCGGCATTCGATGCTGATTTTGAAAAGGCGAAGAAGCTTGTTTCCGAATTCCCCAAGCACGCAGAGACAATGACCGGAAGCGCAGAGGGGCTTTATAATATGCTTTGCGATAAGACAGAGCTTGAAAGGATAATCGAAAAGCTCTTTACCTATGCGCATCTTTGCTCCGATCTCGATCTCTCGGATAATTTCTATCTTGCGCTTATGGGCAAAATGCAGAATCTCGCCTGTGAAGCAGGCTCGGCTTCCTTCTTCGTTTCTCCCTCACTTCTCCGAATTGATGAAAAGACCACCGAAAAATGGTTTAAGGAATTCCCGAAGCTTGAGGAATACCGCAGAACGATCGAAGTTGAGCAGAGATACCGTCCCCATACCCTTTCCGACGAAAATGAAAAGCTCCTTGCAGATCTTCAGATGGGAATGGGCTCTCATTCCAATATCAGAACCATTTTCGCAAATGCTGATATGACCTTCGGCAAGATCAGAGACGAGCAGAAAAAGCCGGTTGAGCTTACCGAATCCACATATGTTCTTCGCCTTATGAGTGAGGACAGAAATGTCCGCCGCGCCGCATTCAAGAAGCTTTATGAGACATATGACAAATACGGAAATACTCTTTCCGCCCTCATAAATGCTTATGTACGCGAGCGCACAACGGTTTCAAAGGTTCGTAAATTCAGCGACAGCCTTACCGCTTCTGTTTTTAATGACGAGGTAACTCCCGAAATCTATAACAATCTTATAAATTCCGTTTCAAAGGGACTTGCGCCGCTCTTTGAATATTATGATATTAAGCGCGAGGTTCTGGGGCTTCCCAAGCTCCATATGTATGATGTTTATACCCCTCTTATCTCTTCTTGCACAAAGGAATACAGCTTTGAGGAGGCAACCGAGGAGGTTCTCAAAACAGTAGAGATCTTTGGTGCGGAATATCACGACACACTCGAAAAGGGTATCAAGGAGCAGAGATGGGTAGATGTTTACCCCGGCAAGGGTAAGCGTGGAGGCGCATATAGCTCCGGCTGCTATGATACAGCACCCTATATGCTCCTTAACTACACGGGCAAGCTTGATGATGTTTCAACCTTTGCACACGAAGCCGGTCACTCCATGCACTCATGGTATTCAAAGAAGGATAATACTCATCAGGAGTCACAGTACACGATCTTCGTTGCTGAGGTCGCTTCAACCGTAAACGAGCTTCTTTTTGCACACAGAAAGCTTCGTGAATCGAACAGTGATGAAGAAAAGCTCTCCATCCTCAATCAGATAATGGAGACTTATAAGGGTACTCTTTATCGCCAAACCATGTTTGCTGAATTTGAAAAGACCATGCATGAGCTTTGCGAGAGCGGTGCAACACTTACAAAGGATCTTCTTTGCGAGAAATATTATGCACTCATCAAGAAGTATTTTGGAAATCATGTTGTTGCGGATAAGGAGATCGCTCTTGAATGGATGAGAATACCTCATTTCTATCGCTGGTTCTATGTTTATAAATATGCAACCTGCATCTCTGCTGCTTCCTCCATCGTTCGCAGAATCGAGACCGAGGGCGAGGCTTATATCGGAAGCTATCTTAAATTCCTTGGCTGCGGTGGAAGGATCAGCCCTCTTGAAAGCCTTAAGGTTGCGGGAATAGACTTGACAAAGCCCGAGGTTATCGAGGACGCTATCGCAGATTTTGCCGAGACAGTCAAAATGTTTAAGGAGCTTTATAACAAGCAGAAGTAATAAGACGATAAATGGCTGTAACAGTTGATTTTTAGCAACTGTTGCAGCCGGATTTTTTGAAAGAAGAACAAAAATTTACAATGATGTATGGACAAATGAAAATAATTGTGCTATAATATAATGAATATTTGTTTCAAAATGTAAATTTTTCAATCGAAAGGTTATATAAAAATGGAAAAACTGTCAACACAGCCCTATAAAGGCACAAGAGATTTTTATCCCGAGGAAATGAAGCTCCGCAATTGGTTCTTTGGAAGGATACGTGAAACTCTGGAGCTTTGTGCCTTCGATGAATATAACGGTCCTATGCTCGAATCACTTGATCTTTATGCCGCAAAAAGCGGGGACGAGCTTGCCCGTGAGCAGACATATAATTTTACTGACAGAGGCGGGCGCGACCTTGCTATCCGTCCCGAAATGACTCCCAGCGTTGCGAGAATGGTTGCCGCAAAAATGGGAGAGCTGAATTTTCCTCTCAGATGGTTCTCCATCCCAAATATGTATCGCTATGAGCGTCCCCAGCGCGGCAGACTTCGCGAATTCTGGCAGCTTAATGTTGACCTTTTCGGCTGTGATACCTATGAAGCAGACCTCGATATCGTTCAGAGCGCAATTGCGGTTCTTCGCTCCTTTGGCGCAGATGAAACTATGTTTAAGGTGCATATCAACAACCGCCGTTTCTTCAATGACGTTATTGCCGCTGTCTGCGGAACCGATGCAGACGGTGCAAAGAAGGTATCAAAGGTCGTTGACCGCAAGAATAAGATACCGAGAGAGGCTTATGTTAAGGATATGACCGAGCTTGGACTTTCTGAGGCACAGATAGAGAAGATCGACGCACTCTATACGATGGATGTTAAGGAGGCAACAGCACTTTGCCCCGAATCCGTTGGATCAATGGAGCTTGTATCTCTCTTTGATGCTCTCCATACAATGGGACTTGATAAATACTGCACCTTTGATTTCGGAATCATAAGAGGTCTTGATTATTATACGGGAACTGTTTTTGAGGTCTTTGATGAAGCTCCCGAAAACAATCGCGCTATGTTTGGAGGCGGAAGATATGATAACCTTGTGGGACTTTTTGCAAAGAACGCAAAGGTTTCGGGTGTAGGCTACGGAATGGGTGACGTTACCCTTGAAAACTTCCTTTTCACACATAACCTTGTTCCCGATCTATATAAGAGCGAGAAAAAGGTACTGGTTGCGCACTTTGACGATGTCCCCGTGGAAAAATACGCTCCCATCGTTGATGCTCTTCGCGCGGCGGGCATCGTAACGAGCCTTTATACCGGTGTTAAGAAATTCGGTAAGCAGATAGATTATGCGGTAAAGGGCAAATATTCTCATGTTGTCATCATGGGCGGAAGTGAGCTTCAGCAGGGAATTGTCAAAATTAAAAATCTTGAAACAAGAGAAGAAGTTGAAGTGCCTGCATCTGATGTGGCTTCGGCACTCGCTTAAAGGAGTAAAATATGGTATATATGTTTCTTGCAGAGGGCTTTGAGGAAATAGAGGCGCTTTGTCCTCTGGATCTTCTTCGCCGTGCGGGCGTTGATATTAAAACTGTTTCGGTTGGAGACGGTGAATTTGTGACCGGCTCTCACGGGATTTCGGTAAAAGCTGATATGAAGGAAAGCGATTTTTCGGATGAAAAGCCCGAAATGGTCATTCTTCCGGGCGGACTTCCGGGAACTACAAATCTTGAAGCTTCAAGCATTGTTGCAAAGGTACTCACAGATGCACTTGCGGCAGATGCGTATGTTTGCGCTATCTGTGCCGCACCTTCCGTTCTGGGTAAGAGAGGATACCTCAAAGGAAAAGAAGCCATTTGCTATCCGGGCTTTGAAAAATACCTTGAGGGTGCTACTGTATCCGATAAAAAGGTCGTTCGTGACGGAAAAATAATCACGGGTGCGGGCATGGGTGTTGCACTTGAATTCGGTCTTGAGCTTGTTAGTGCCCTTTGCGGTAAGGAAAAAGCTCCGGAGCTAAAAAAGGCTGTTCTTGCAGATTAAAACAAAAACATTTTGAAAAGGGGATGAGAGGGTGCTTTCCAAATTCAAATCAAATATGATCGCGCCTATTCTCGTGGCATTTGTTTATTTGCTTCTCCTTTTGTCGAGAATAATTGATATTACGGGAGTTACTGGCGAAAACGAATATGTTGGGGTAATAGTTCTTCAGATATTTATCTTCCTTTTGCCTTCTGTGATATATTCGAGGCTCAAAGGCGAGGGCTATTCCATGAAGCTTCGGTTGCGTTTCCTTTCGGGACAGCAGATGCTCGTCACCTTGCTTGGTGCATTGGCTCTCATTTGTGGCTCTCTGCTGCTGAATATACTTTTTGCAGACGGTGCTTCGCAGGATCAGTTTTCCCTTTATAATTCCTTTGTGGCGTCACATGACGGAAGTGCAGAGGAGGTGATCTTTGTAACGGTTGCCTATGCGGTGGTTCCCGCCATATGCGAGGAATTTTTCTTCCGCTCCATCCTCTGTGCAGAATATGAGGAATACGGAATTTTTTCGTCCTTTATCATGTCTACGCTGCTTTTCGGAATGATACATTTTGATATAAAGCAGTTCCTTATATATTTCTTTGCAGGTGCTATACTTTTTTCGGTGCTTTATGCTACGAGAAGCGTCCTTGGCTCGATCATAGTTCATTTTCTCTATAATTTGTACGGTCTTTTCGGTCAGGGCTTCGCAAGCGAGGTATATAGTACCACGGGGAGCACGGAGCTTTTCCTGCTGTTGCTTTTTGGAGCTTTTCTGCTTTTTGCCGCCCTTTTCTGCGGCGAGGCGGCGAGGCTTTACAGGAGATATTCGAGGCAAAACAAAAACTCGGATTATCTTCCGAGAGGAAAAAAAGGCGATGGGGCAGTTGAAGCACTCCTTGCGCCAAGTGCACTTGCTTGCTACATTATTTTCATTTTTGCAGCATTACTTTTTTGATTTTTGATAATTATCACCGTCATGCAGCTCCCATGTGAGAAGGAAAGAAGGTGTTTTATGAATAATAACGAATATAACAGAAATAATGACCGCGCGATGCCGCAAAGGGGCATAAATAATTCGCCGCAGCGTCCGGGTGTGCCTGCAAGACCGCAGGCGCAGGGAAATGTACAGCGTCCTGTGGCAAATAGTGCGCAAAGAGCACAAAATGCTCCGAGAATGGCGGCGGGCGGCACACCGAACGGCGCGGCAAGACCTGCCGGATCAGGGCAGGCGAGACCAATACAGGGAACTGCGCAGCGGAGGCCTGCTCAAAATCAGACACCGAGTGTGCAAAGAGCACCCCGGCTCTCCTCTGCAAGTGCCGCTCCGAAAAGAAGAGCATTGCAGAATAATTCTGATACCAAGAGCATTGACCGCAGAAATATAAAAATGGAGCAGAAGAGCCGCAAGGCAAAGCTCCGTCGTGAAAGAGACGAGGATGAAGATGAGGAGGAAGGCGGCGGCTCCGGGGCTGTAATGAGCCTTATTAAAGCCATCCTTTATATCGTTGTAGTCGTTGCTGTGTCGGCACTTATCTCTTATTACGTTATCGTTTTTGCAAACGATATGTATGCCTTTGTAAAGGATTCGGAAGAAGTCGAGGTCTCGATTCCCGAATATGCAACGGTTGAGGAGATCGCAGATATTCTGGGAGACGCGGGAGTAGTAAAATATCCCGATCTTTTGGTGATATACGCAAAGCTGAAAAAGATAGATAAGACATATGAATTCGTTGCCGGCGACTATACCGTCAACGGCATGATGAATTATGATGAGCTTTTCTATGCCTTTGTGCCACACAAATCCTATGAGGTGGTGCGAATTACCATTCCCGAGGGCTATACTGTTGATGAGATAATCAATCTTTTCACCGAAAACGGCATAGGAACGAGAGAGGGCTTTGTTGACGCCATAAATAATTACGATTTTGATTTTGATTTTGTAAGAGAGCTTGATGAAGCCGACCTTACGGGCAGAACATACCGCCTTGAAGGCTATCTCTATCCCGATACCTATGAGTTTTATAAGAGCAGCAGTGAGGTCACCGTCATCTATAAGCTGCTGAACCGATTTGATGTTATCTTCTCAGATGATTTCTATGAAAAGGCGGCAGAGCACGGATATACGGTGGATCAGATAATGACTCTTGCTTCAATGATAGAGAAGGAAGCAAGATACGCAAACGATTATGAGACCGTATCCTCGGTTTTCCACAACCGTCTTAACAGTGCTGATTTCCCGAGGCTCGAAAGTGACGCTACCATAATGTATGCAATACAGGTGCGTGACGGAGAGAGAAAGAGCGCGCTTACCGGCGAGGACTTGAATTACGATACCCCCTATAATTCATATCTCTACGAGGGACTTCCCCCCGGACCCATTGCAAATCCCGGCTACGAGGCGATAACATGCGCACTCTGGCCCGCAAAGACGAAATATTATTATTTCGTTTCGGATAACTACGGAAACACCTATTTCTCACGCACAAACCGTGAGCATGAGGCGGCAAAGGAAAAGGTTGCAAAGATAAATGCGGGTTCATAAGTGCGTTTTGGGATAAGAAGGATATGTTTTTGCTGAATTTTTTATGAAACATTGCTGATTTTTCCCAAGTTGCCAAAAAATTAACAAAAACTGTTGTAAAAACAAAAAAACTGTGATATAATATCTAATTGGAAAAATATTTTTTAAAATAAGTAAAAAACAGAAAGGCGGACACACAAATGACTTATAACAAGAAAACAATCGAAGACATCGATGTTGCCGGCAAGACTTGCCTTGTTCGTTGCGACTTCAATGTTCCTATGAAGGACGGCAAGATCACAAGCGACAAGAGAATCGTTGGCGCACTCCCCACAATCAAGTACCTTATGGACAAGGGCGCAAAGGTTATCCTCTGCTCTCACATGGGCAAGCCCCACAATATCTTCACAGAGGGCTTCGGTCTCACAAAGAAGGAGAAGAAGGCTGTTGCAGCTCTTCCCGAGGCAGAGCAGGCTGCTGCAAAGGCTGCTTACCTTGAAAAGGCTCTTGGCGATAAGAAGAAGCTCACACTTAAGCCCATCGCAGACAGACTTAACGAAGATCTTGGCGGCAAGGTTGCTTTCGCTGAGGATATCGTAGGACTCGATGCAAAGGCAAAGGCTGCAGCTCTTAAGTGCGGTGAAGCTCTCCTTATCGAGAATGTTCGTTTCGATGCTCGCGAGGAGAAGAACGATCCCGAGCTGGCAAAGGAGCTGGCTTCTATGGCCGATATCTATGTAAACGACGCTTTCGGTACAGCTCACAGAGCTCATGCTACAACAGCAGGCGTTGCTGACTATCTTCCTGCAGTTTGCGGTTACCTTATTCAGAAGGAGATCGGTATCATGGGTAAGGCTCTTGAGAATCCCGAGAGACCCTTCGTTGCTATTCTCGGCGGCGCAAAGGTTTCCGATAAGCTCAATGTTATCAACAACCTTCTCACAAAGGTTGATACACTCATTATCGGCGGCGGTATGGCTTATACATTCCTCGCTGCAAAGGGCTATGGCGTTGGTAATTCTCTTCTTGATTCCGAGAAGATTGATTATTGCAAAGAAATGATGGCAAAGGCAGACGAGATGGGCGTTAAGCTTCTTCTCCCTGTTGACACCGTTGTTGCAGCAGGCTTCCCCAACCCCATCGACGCTCCCGTTGATGTTAAGACAGTTCCTTCAAACGAGATTCCTGCAGATATGGAAGGTCTCGACATTGGTGAAAAGACAGTTGCTCTCTTCTCCGAGGCTGTAAAGGCTGCAAAGACCGTTGTTTGGAACGGTCCTA
>CAYPKQ010000045.1:0-14706 GCA_964411355.1 uncultured Lachnospiraceae bacterium | reverse complement strand
AAGATATATATTCTCGGCGGCTCTGATGAAGCACTTGGAGAGGCGGCTGCACTTTTTGTTAAGTGCTTTGTTTACGGAGAAAACAAGTCTCTTCTTGTTCCTGTATCTGAGGGATATACTTTCCTTAAAAGCTTTTGTTTTGAAAAACTTACAATAGATGGTGCTGATATTTCAGAATTCTCCATCTATTGCACCGATAAGGTCACAGTTGACCATACAAATATCAAAACTCATGCGATGGCAGAGGAGCTTTCGGTGCTTCTTAAGGAAAAACTCGTTGGCACGGATATTCCCGTTGTCGAAGAAATGGGTGAGGGACATTATATTGTTCTTACAGCATCCAATATCGATCCCGACGGATATTCCGTTAAGATTGAAAACGGAAATGTTTATATCGACGGCAGCTTTGTAACGGTCGACAATGCATACGATGCTTTCATATATGAGGTTCTCGGATATAATGAGGAAAAGGCGCTGATAGGTGAAACTCTTTCCATTGATGCGAAAAACAACATTGAGGACTCTCTGAATTTCACCGTTCCTTATACAAGACAGGATCTCATTGATCTCTTTAATGAGGCTTATGAGAAAGATGATATGGTGATTTCCGGTACTCATGCTTATAAGGGCTATAAGGGAAAGAGCTGGGTTGCATCAACCGTTGATGCGGTTTATGAGGCGAGCGGCGGTCAAAGCCCCGCTATCATCGAGGTGGATTTTGGCAGACACAGTGTTTACTACGATTATTACAGCAAAGGCGACACTGTTACACCCTATGATCTTTCCGCTAACGTTTCGGAGATTGCTCAGCACGTTTCAAGCGGTGGTATTGTAAGCGTTTGTATCCATATGGCAAATCCTCTAAATAATGCTGCGGATAAGGTTTGGTACAGAGGTCATCTTGATAGCGAAGAGATGGCAAAAGATATGCTTACCGACGGAACGGAGATGAATAATGCACTTCGTAAAACTCTTGAATCAACATTTATGCTCATCAAGGCTCTTGACGATAACGGAATCCCTTTCATGTTCAGACCTCTTCACGAGATGAACGGCGGATGGTTCTGGTGGTGCGTCGGTCAGGGAGGATACAACCTCTCCCCGGAAACCATGGCAGATTTTTGGAAATTCTTCTATAATGTTGTAACAGAAGAAATGGGAATCGATGGTGCTGTTTGGGTATATGCACCCAACTACAATTCCGGAACCATCGCTGACGTGCTTTATGCATATCCGGGTGATGAATATGTTGATATCGTTGGATGTGACTGGTACACAAACGGCAACTACGAGATAAACAATATGGATTCTTATACAAAGGTCATGTCCACTGGCAAGCCTGCGGCACTTACCGAGGTTGGTCCCAACACCAGCGGCGGTCTTGCAGCAACAGATGCAGAGGGCAATACATATTATCTCTGGACAAACGAAGATCTTCTTATGTCAATGAAGCGCATGATAAAGGATGGCTTCAAGATTTCGTATTTCCTTACCTGGACACATAAAATTTCCATTGCCGAGCTTGGAATGGCAGACGTACTGATGTATGACGACATGGTCGTTTCAAGAGAGGATCTTATGGAGAGATGGACTTCCAAAAAATAGAATCGGAGGCTCGAAATAATGAAAAATATCACAATTTGCGGTGCCAATATAAAAGATTTTTCCATATATTGCGCAGATAAAATCAGCTGTGATAATAAAATCATAAAGACAAGAACTTATTCCGAAAAGCTTTCGGTGATGCTTTCACTCCCCATAGTGGATAAAATGGTAGAAGGACGGAATATCGTTCTTTCAGCATCCTCTACCGATGTTAATTCATATTCCGTAAAGATAGAAAAAGAAAAAGTGCTGATAAGCGGAAGCTTTCTTTCGATAGATAAGGCATATGAGGGCTTTGTTTCGCTGATTGAAGGCGGCTCCCTTGAGTTTTGCGAGAAGGATTCCTTTGACGGTTCTCTTGAACTTAGCGTTCCTTATAGCAAGGATGAGCTTTTTGACCTTTTTAAAAATGCGTCGGAGAGCGATAAGATGATAATTTCGGGAACTCACGCATATCAGGTCGGAAAAGAGCTTGGCAGAATAGGATCAACTCTTGCGCAGACGAAAGAAAGATGCGATGAATATCCTGCGATCATCGAAATAGATCTGGGCTATCTCAGCGTATATTATGATTTCAATTACACGGGGGACACAATAAGTCCATACGATCTTTCTGTTTATGTTTCCGAGTGTCTTGAGCATGTTTCAAAGGGCGGAATCATATCGGTTTGTATTCATATGTCAAATCCTCTTAATAATGCTAAGGATAAGGTCTGGTACAGAGGCAAGCTGGGCAGCGACGAGGTGGCAAGAGATATGCTCACCGAGGGGACGGAGCTTCACGCTGCTCTTCGCAAAACTCTTGAATCCACCTTCATACTGCTGAAAGCACTGAAGCAGAATGGCATCCCCTTTATGTTCAGACCACTTCATGAGATGAACGGCGGTTGGTTCTGGTGGTGCGTAAACCAGGGCGGCGATGCAAAGCTTTCAAGAGAAACGATGGCAGATTTCTGGAAATTCTTTTATAAAGTCGTCACAGATGAGCTTGGAATAAAGGATGCTCTTTGGGTCTATTCTCCAAACTATAATCCCGGAAGCTGTGCGGACGTTCTCTACGCATATCCGGGCGATGAATATGTGGATATCGTTGGATGTGATTGGTACACAAGCGGAAATTATGAGGTTAATCATAATAATTCATATTTAGGAGTTATGTCAACAGGCAAGATAAGCGCCCTTACAGAGGTTGGTCCCGCCGAGGGCGGCCCGCTTACAATTAAAAATGAAGAGGGTAAGATCATCGGTTATAATTGGAGCTGTCTCGACCTGCTTTCCTCTATGAAGAGAATGCTTTCTGACGGTTTCAAGGTTGCATATTTCCTTACTTGGACAGGCAGAGGCTCGATTGCCGGACTTGGAGAGGGAAATGTGATGATGCAGGATGAGATCATTTTCACCCGTGATGATGTTATGACAAAGATCTGGAAAAAATAAGAAACGGAGAAGAAAAAATGAGCGTTTTTGAGAAGCTTACCGTTAGCGGTAAAGATATAAGCAATTTTTCAATTTATGTTGACGGTGACTCATCGGTAAATTCAAAGGTTTCGATAAAGACAGTTACATATGCAGAAAAGCTTTCGGCACTTTTTGAAGAAAAATATATCGGAAAAGCACTTCCTATTGCTGAAAAGGCTGAAAATGGAAATTATATCGTCTTGTCGGGGCACAGTACCGATGCAAATGCTTATTCCGTTAAGATTTTAAATGGAAATATATCGAAGGTAATTTTATTTCGGTTTCCAAAGCCTTTGAGTACTTCACCGAGAAAATGCTTGGTGAAGGAGTGGGAAGAGTTCTCGATCTCACCGAAAAGGATAATTTTGAAGGTTCGCTCGGCTATACCATCCCTTATACCTCCGAACAGCTTAAAGACCTCTTTAAGCTCTCCCAGGAAAGAGGGGATATGATAATTTCCGGAACTCACACTTGGGGTTCTTGGGGCAACGGTTCGCAGGTTGGCGATACATGGGGTTATAGCATCCAGAAATGCGGTCATTGTGCGGCAATTCTTGAACTTGACGTTGGCAGATACAGCGTTTACAGTCCTTCTCATGCGGGTGTTGATACTTTTTCGGATTTTGACCTCTCAATGATAGTTGCGGAGAGCGCAAAATTTATTGATGCAGGCGGTATTATCTCGGTTTGCATCCATATGTCAAATCCGCTTATGAATGCTCCCGATAATGTATTTTACCGCGGCAGACTCGGCAGCAACGAAATGGCGGACGAGCTTCTTACAAAGGGAACCGAGCTTAATAAAAAGCTCTATGAAACTCTTGATCCCACAATCAGACTTCTCCGTGCCTTTAAGCAGAACGGACTTCCTTTCATGTTCCGTCCTCTGCATGAGGTGAACGGTGATTGGTTCTGGTGGTGCATAAATCAGAAAGAGGATGTTTACCTTTCAAGAGATATACTGGTCAGATTCTGGAGATTTTTCTATGACCTTCTTACGAAGGAGCTTGGTATTGATAACGCTGTTTGGATATATTCTCCCAGCGGAAATGCACCCGATGCTGCGTATAAGCCAAGCAATCTTTATGCATATCCCGGTGATGAGTACGTTGATGTAGTCGGCTGCGATTGGTACACAGGCGGCGATTATGAAATAGAAAAATACAGCACATATGAAAATCTTGCATCCACCGAAAAGCCGATAGCTCTTACTGAGTTCGGCCCGGGTGACAACAGTAAATATGCGGTAAGAAATGAAGAAGGAAAGCTTGTGAGCTTTAATTTTACGGGCTATGATTTCCTTGAAATTCTTGAAAATCTCAGAAGCCGCGGTAAGAAGATCTGCTATTTCCTGACATGGACATACAACCGCTCTACAGGAACAATGCCCGATTCCAAGGCACTTCTTGAGAGCGATATCGTAATGAGCCTTGAGGATGTTTCCGAATATTGGAAGAAGCTAAACAAATGATTTTTGGAGGAAAAATGAAAAGATTTTTATCAATTTTTTTTGCGCTTGTATTCTCACTGTGTTTTTTGACTATTTGGGGATGCGGAGAGAGCACGCAAAACGAAACAAAGGTCGTCTTTGACGGTAAGGTGACCTTTGAAGGCGAGGGAGGAGAAGTGTTTGAAGCCGAATTTATTGAGGATAAAGAGCTTTCTTCCTATACTCTCGTTCGTGATGACAATGCCGAAAAAGCTGTTATTGATCTCGTTGTCAGAATGCGTGCGGATATTCAGAATAAAGCAGGTGCTGCACTTGATATAAAGACCAATATCGGCGGTGCAAATGCAAAGCAGATAATTTTAAAGGTAGATAACAGCCTTGGTGAGCCTGAATATAATATCACGGCTAAAAACAAGAAGGTATTTTTGAATGGCGGCTCTGTGGAAGCTCTTACGAAGGCTGCGGATATGTTTATTCGCAACTTTATAAGGGGGAAGGAAAGCTCTCTGCTTCTCCCATCAGACGTTGCATACAGCTATGAGCTTGATTACTATTTTGATAAGCTTACCGTTGAGGGAATTGATATAACCGAATTTACTTTCTATGAGGATGAGAGCGATGCTTCTGTTATTAACTATAACAAAAAGATAAAAACTCTTGCAAACAGACTCAATGAACTCTTTTCGAGCAAGCTTTTCGGCAGAAGTCTTGAAATCGCAAAGGCTAAAAATAAGGATGGCAAGCAGATCATCGTAAGCTCTGCTTCTCTCGATGTCAATGAGTATTCTGTCAAGATAGAAAACGGAAATATTTATCTCACAGGAAGCTTTGCTTCGGTTGATGCCGCTGCCGACTATCTTGTTTCCGAAATTTTCGGATATAAGGAAGGAGCTGAAGAAAGCGGCGAAGCCAAAACCCTTGACGTTGCCGCTCAAACCTACGAAGGCTCAATGGGTCTTACTATTCCTTATACAAAGGACGAGCTTCTCGCACTTTTTGCCGAGGCTGACAGCAGAAAGGATATGGTTATCACCGGTACTCATACCTACGGTGACCAGACAAACGGAAGCGGTATTGCCGCAACCGTTGCAAACTGCATTAAAGCAACGGGCGAATCCTGCGCAATTATGGAGATCGACGTTGGACAGTTCGGACCCTTTAACCCGAATCATGAGGGCGAGGATGTGCTTATGCAGTATGACCTTTCACAGCTTGTTTCCGAAGGAACTGTTCATGCCGCAAACGGCGGTATAATGGCGATTGTAATCCATGCGGGCAACCCTCTTATGAATGCGGATGACGGTAAATGGTACAGAGGTTACCTTGGAAATGACGATGTTGTAAAGGAAATGCTTACGGACGGAACAGAGCTTAATGAGAAGTTCAGAGCAACCTTTGAGGGAACTGTCAGAGTTGTTGAAGCGTTTTCAAAGAACGGGGTACCGATCCTTATCCGACCGTTCCATGAGATAAATGCCGATTGGTTCTGGTGGACTGCAAACCAGGGCGGAGGCAGAAGTCTCAGCGCCTCTGCTATGAATGATATGTGGAAATATCTTTATAAGATAGTTACCGAGGAGCGCGGCGTTAAGGACGCACTTTGGGTATATTCCACCTCATTTAACAATGATTCTTTTGATGTAAAATATGCATATCCCGGTGATGAATATGTTGATATCGTGGGTATCGACTGGTACACGGGCGGTAAGCAAGAATACAATGCAAGAAATAGTTATAGTGACCTTATGAGCCTTGGCAAGCCCACTGCGCTTACAGAGATCGGTCCGGGCGATTCTCTTGCGAAAAAACGTGTGGACGGCAGCACATATTATACATATACTGCAACAGATATGCTTAATGATATTAAGAGTATGCTTGACGAAGGACTTAATGTTTCCTATTTTGCAACATGGGTAAGCAGAACCGTTTATAATCTTGAAAACGGAAAAGAGCTTATGCAGGATCCTATTATGTATTCAAGAGAGGATCTGGCAAAATATTGGGTAGAGAATTAACTGAAAAAAGACGCGGAATTGTCCGAATTCCGCGTTCTTTTTTCATTTTTTGTAAAAACAAACAAATCCAAAGGTCATATAATGTTAAAAAGTCACAAAAATGATTTTTTATGCAAATAATCCACCTAAAAAAACGGGAATTTATCTCCAAAAAAACAAAGATTTCTTTGTTCCTTTCGACGAAAAATTCAAAAAATCACATCTTCCTTTGAACTTGACTTTTAGCCTTTAATAATGTATAATTTTATTGGTTGAATAACCCAATTTATGATCTCATACGGAGGATTTGAAATGAAGAAATTTTTAATCGTTCTTCTTGCTCTCATCATGGTGTGTTCCGCAACTTTTCTTAGCTCCTGCGGCGAGGAAACGCCAAATGAAGGTAAGGATGAAACCATGAAAAATAATACTGCCGCACTTGGTGCTATCGATGACCTTGAGGAATTTACGATTGTAAGAAGCGAGGGCTCTTCAGCGGAAGAAACTCTTGTGGCAACTTCGCTTCGCAAAAAGCTTGAAGAGAATTTTGGCATAAGCTTAAAGCTCAAAACAGATTATAACAGCGCAAGTCAAAAGGAAATACTTATCGGCAGTACCAAGCGCACCGAAAGCAAGGCTGTTGACGGAACACTTACATACAGTGAGTATGTTATAAAGAGAGTTGGGGATAAAATCGTAATTCATGGCGGTTCTGTTGAGGCACTTTCAGCGGCAGTTGAGCTTTGGACAACAAAAATGGTAAATAAATCGGGTAAGCTTTGTATTCCGGGTGATGAAAAGGGATATGTTTTTTCTCCCGACACCAAAAAGATCGATATTCTCACAGTTGACGGTGCTCCCATTTCGGATTTTGTAATTTTTACTCAGACATCTATTTTTGCAAACACTGCAAAGAAGATAGGAGATGTAATTTTTGATATTGCTGATATTAAGCTTCAGGTTTTCACCGATCCCAAAGCAACCTTGCCTAAAGATTCTCATGTTATCAGAATTGGTGAGGTTGGAAGCGATATAAAAAAATCATCCTTTGCGGTCCTTGACGGTAATATTGAGGTAACTCCCTCATATTATGATGCTGATTGGAGCGTAAACTATATTGAGATGCTTCTTGAAGGAGCACTTGACAGAAAGCTTGATATTACTTCATATCATAACACAGATGCTATATATGAGGTCGGTCAGATCTATTCAAAAGAAGATGTTATGACCGTTCTTGGGAAGGTATATAATTCCGATCAGATCATTGTCGGAACGGAAGTTACAAACAGTGCCAACACCATTGCGTTGACACTTGAAAATTATTATGAAAAATCCGGTCAGTATCCCGGAATTCTCGGTCTTGATGTGAGACTTTCAAACCTTTATAAGCTTGGAGAAGCGGGAAGGGCAAAGGTTGTTGCCGATCTTACAAATTATGCTGCAGGCGGAGGGCTAGTTACAGCCAGCGCACATTTTTCAAATCCTGCAGAGAACGGCGGTGACCCCACAGTCGAAAACTACAGAGGAAAACTTGGCGGCGATGATGCATGGGCACAGCTTGTAACAGAAGGCACAGATTATAATGCCTCTTTCAAGAAAGAGCTTGAAGGCATTGCGGATTTCTTTGAAGAGCTTAAGGAAAACGGTGTTCCCGTTATCTGGAGACCGCTCCATGAAACAAACGGAAACTGGTTCTGGTTCTGCATGGTTCAAGGTAATGTAAAGGTCAGTGAGGATTCCTTTAGAAATCTCTGGATATATATCCACGATTATTTCACCATCGAGTGCGGACTTGATAATCTTCTCTGGGAATTCGGCCCTAATATAGGCGAAGAGGGCCAATATATGACAGCACCGCTTTACGGTTTCCCCGGAAAGGATTATGTTGACCTTGTTGGTTTTGACTGGTACACAAGTGATGCCGATGCCTTGAGAATTGAAACAACCCCAACCTATAAGGATCTTGCCTCACTCGGTATGGTGATAAATATCAATGAAATTGGTCCTACGGGCGATCTTGTGGCTGATGAAGAGGGCGAAATTCAGGAGGATATTTTTTCTTGCGAGTCCATCCTCGGAATGTTTGAGGAAATGAAGAGAATGGGCAATTACAAATTCGGTTATATCCTTACATGGACGAGTCATATTTCAATTCCGGAGCTTGGTAAATCCAAGGAATTTATGGAGCACGAAATGACTCTCGGTCAGGCAGATGTCAAGGCTATGTTTGACGCACTTAAATAATGGAGGCGGAATGAGACTGTTCGATCTGCATTGCGATACCGCATACGAAATGTATGTTCAAAACAAAGAGTTTTCGAAAAACAGTTTGAATGTTTCACTTGAAAGAGCTAAATGTCTTGATGAATATAAGCAGGTGATGGCTCTGTGGTGCAATAATGAGCGCACAGATGAGGAGTGTTTTAATGATTTTCTCGAAGTGCACGCAAATTTTCTGCGCCATAGTCCCGTGCCCGCGACCTTTGGTCCTTTTGCATTTTCTCTTGAGGATTCAAGGCTTCTTTGCGGTGATATCGGGAGACTTGATCTTCTGAAATCGATGGGCATCAGATTTCTCATTCCCATGTGGAAAGGTGAAAGCATCATAGGCGGCGCATTTGATACCGATGTTGGTCTTACCGACTTCGGCAAAGCCGTTATCCGCAGATGCTTTGAGATAGGAATCATTCCGGATATTTCGCATTGCTCACTTAAAAGTGCAGACGAAATTTTGAAGATGGCGGAAGAAGAGGGAAGAGCTGCTATAGCTTCACATTCCTGCGCGTATTCGGTGTATTCTCACCCGAGAAATCTTCGGGATGAGCAATTTATGCGTATTAAAGCTCTTGGCGGTGTAGTTGGTCTCAGCTTTTGTGCTTACCATCTGACAGAAAAATCCGAGGAATGTACCCCGGATCACATAATAAGCCATTTTGAGCATTATCTCTCGCTTGGCGGCGAAGATATGCTGTGCTTTGGGGCAGATATGGACGGTGCTCCTATGCCATGCGGCATATCCGGAATCGAAAATATCCCGATGGTGTATGAAATGCTTTGCGAAAGATTCGGAAAGGTAATTGCAGATAAGCTTACATATGAAAATGCAAGCAATTTTATGAATAAGAATTTATAAATCAAAGGAGACACAGCAATGTATACAAAGCAGCAAGTAGTTGACCTTTTTAAAAAGGTCTATGGGGATAAGGAGCTTCTCATTTTCGGTGAAGAGATGTCAAACTATCCGGCGATGGTAAACAGTACTCTTGAAAGATTTAAGAAAAACAATGGAAAATATCCAGGGATTCTTGGCTTTGACATAAGAAAATCAAATCTGACAAAGCTTGGCGAGGTGGGAATAGAGCAGGTTGTTTCGGAGCTTACCGACTATGCGGAAAAGGGTGGACTTATTACCTGCAGTGCCCATATGGCAAACCCGAAGAACAAAAATCCCGATGTTGACGACTACCGCGGCTTCTTAGGTTTCGATGAAACATGGCTTGAAATGATAACCGAAGGAACAGAGCTTAATAAATATTTCAAGATCGAGCTTTCTGCCATTGCGGATTTTCTTGAAAAGCTGAAAAATAATAATGTTCCCATTATCTGGAGACCTCTCCATGAGACTAATGGCGGTTGGTTCTGGTTCTGCATGGTTCAGAAAAACCCTGAGACAGAGGAAAAGAGAGCGATAAAGGAAGAAACCTTTGTTGCCGCATGGAAATACATCTACGATTATTTTATGGGAGAAAGAAAGCTTGACAATCTTCTTTGGGAATTCAGCCCCAATATCGTTGCAGACGATAATCCCGGCATGACGAGAGCACTTTACGGTTACCCCGGCGAGCTTTGCGATTTTGTCGCTATGGACTGGTACAGCGGCGGAAATTATGAAATCGATAAAAACAGCACATATAAAGACCTTGTTTCAACAGGTAAGCCCGTTGCTTTTGCGGAATGGGGACCTTCCGGCACTATCAGAGCCAATGCGGTGCTTGGAACAAAACAGAATGAGGTCTTTAACGGAGAAAATCTATTAGAGCTTGTACGCCGTATGTCAAAGGATGGATATAGCGGAACATATATGATGACTTGGACTTCTCCCATTACACTCAATGAAATGACAAAGGGCGATATGTTTATGTGCGCAGACGGAATTCTCGGTCTTGAGGATGTTGCAAAAATGCTATAAAAATGAAAAAATAGTAATTTCCTCTTGAAAAAAAGAAAAAAGTATGATATAATATCTGCACAAAAGTAATTTTTGGAGGATTTATTTATGAAAACAAGAATTTTTGCTCTTCTTCTTTCGCTTGTTCTTGTCCTTGTTTGCTTTGTTTCTTGCGGCGATAAGACAAACGGTGATTCTGAAAGCAATAATGCCGACACGACCCCGATAACAAACAATGTTCCCGAAACCGATGCAAAGGTTGACGGCGGCGTTGTTTCGGTATCTGCCGAGGTTGTGGGAACCCGGCTTTTTGCAAGTGTTTCAATTTCGGGTAATCAGGGACTTGCAGCTTTTAACATTCAGCTTCATTATGATAACACAAAGCTGAAGCCTGTTGAGATTACAGACTCAGAGCTTGTTGAGCCCTCAAATATTTATTCAAATATTCAGAGTGCGGGCGATGCGGTGGGTGACCTTGATTTTGTGACCGCTCTTTACATCAATCCTACAGATTTCACAGGTGACGGTGTGCTTTATGTTGTGTCTTTTGAGATACTTGAAGGTGCTGCCGGTGAAACGGAGCTTAGTCTCGTTTCCAATATCGGTGATAACACAAATCAGAATTTTGAGGATATTATATTTACCCTTGAGGGATGCACTGTGACACTTGGTTGATAAAAAATCTGCTGATTTTTATAATCAGCAGATTTTTTGTCTATAATCACAAAAAGCAAACTTCGCTTTTGTTAAAAATGCGCAATTTTAAATATTTTTGTTAAAAATCTTGAAAAAATAACATTATTGTGTTAAAATTGTCATATACTTTTGCTTGCGTTCGCCTTTTTATGAAAAAATGTCAAAATATGAAAACAATTCAGCAACAAAATTATAGCCTTTATTTGTTGTATCGGATAAAATGATAATGTAAGTTTTTTTATTATTTAAAACCCATAAAAATTAAAATAAAATTAAGGAAAGGAACTCAAAAAATGAAAGTCAATTTCAAAAGACTGCTGTCATGCGCACTTGCGTTTTTGATGGTAGTCGCATCCTTCACTTTCACTGCGGCGGCTGCAAGCTATGCCGATGTTTCAACGGTAACAAGCGCAACTATCAGTGAAATCAAAGAAAGAGACCCTCTTAGTTATGAGGTTGGCGAAACTATCGTCGCCAAATTCCAGATCAAGAGTGGCTCAACAGTTCTCACAGCACCTTCAATCTATTATAGTGCTGTTATGGACGACGGCAGAACACTCACGGGTAATGTTTCTCCCGTTGACGGCGTTTATACCGTAACACTTGAGGGCGGACTTCGCCGCCCCGGTTTTGTGCTTATGACCGTTAATGCTTGTGACGCAAGCGGTAATAAGTACACAGACAAATCCACCCCCGCTATACCTTCTTACGGCTTCGGAGCCGGTGCTGAGATTGATAAAATTCAGTCCATCTACGGAATGCCCGATGAATACAGCACATATGGCGATTTCGATGCATTTTGGGACGAAACGCTTGGTCAGCTTGATGCAGAGGGCGGCGAGGCAACACTTCAGTATATCTATTACTGCGGTGAATATACCTTCAGCGGCGTTACATATGATTGCTATGAAGTTGAGATCAATTGTCCCAAGGATATCTATTTTGACAGCGTAAACGGTACATGGGGCAAAACAAATCATGTTGCTGCTTACCTTACCATTCCTAAGGGAAAGACCGATCTGGGTCTCCAGCTTCTCTATAAGGGCTATGACTGGATAAGTGCCAGTGGTTCTCATACGTCCATTGCTCCCCAGTCGGGTATTTGTTCTCCCGATAAGATAACTCTCAGCGTTTCTCCACATTCCATCCCCGCTCCTCATAATGTTGCTGCGGAAGATGCAGACTCAACATGGGTATCTGATGGTGCTTATATAGGAAACTATTATAAGGGTTCTTCCGGCGGATATCTTTTTGATACTTATGGCTACACAAGCAATCATGGTAAGAATGAAACAGAAAACGCAAGCCCCTATACAATATATTTCAAGTATATGCTTATGCGTGATGTTCAGGCTGTCAACTTCCTCAAGATGTATTTCAACGACACAGGCGTTTCAAGCACAGTAAACGGTGTTGATACATCTGTTTTTGCAGGACTTTGGGACGGTACGAACATCAAAACCAGCGGAGCCAGCCAGGGCGGCTTCCAGGCTCTTGCGGTTGCAGGTCTTGATTCCGATGTAAATGAGGTTTATGCAAGTGTTCCGTGGTTTGCGGATCACGGTGCTCTTACTTCGGATTCCGACCGTTATAAGCCTTCTCTTACAGCAGGCTTTGGTTATGGTGAGGGTCTCCACTATATGGATACTGCTAACCATGCAGCAAATATCAATCCTAATTGTAAGGTAACTATTTCTGCCGGTCTTAAAGATACTCTCGTTCCTCCTTCAACGGTTATGAGTATCTATGACAAGCTCAATTGTGCTGTTACTCTTACATTTAACCAGAATATGGGTCATGGCGGAAGCGGACAGTATTCTCAGTCCTACTCAAAGGCAGCAGATACCTCCGCAAAATCACATACGATCAACTATATTTCCGAATTTGATGCTACTTTCAAGGCTGATTTTGAGGCTGCATGGGCAAAGGTTTGTGATGATAATGTTGTAACAGTTGATATTTACTCGGTAAATAAGGATACGGACATTGATTTTGCTTCTCTTGCAACTTCAAGCACAGCAGATGCCATCGGTATCGTGCTTACAGGCGACGGACTTACAAATATCAACGCAAAGCTTGCTGAAATTTACGCTCTTCATAATGACGCCTACAGCAAGGTTTGGGTAATTGAAAATGATAACGCACTTGATGGCGAAAATGCGGCTATTACACTTGACGCCTGCATGAACTGGGGCGACAGACCCACAACGGGTGGCTCAATTAAGCTCTATACAAAGGACGGCGAGCTTGGACAGACCTCTGTTGTAGGCGCAAATGTTGATTGTGCTGTTATTCCTACACCTCTTTGGGTTTCCGCTCAGGGTATTCTTGTTGATGCCAATAATGTGACTCTTGAGGATGGCAAGCTCTCAACAAGCGTTGATGAAGCAAGCGTAACATTCGCTTCTCCTGCATTCAGTGCAACATATAATATGACAGGCGTTGGCGATGCTGCTGCATACGGCAATATCGAGGGCGTTGGACTTTGGACTGTCAGCAATGACGGCGTGCTCAACATCCGCGGTGAAGGTGCTATCCCTGCATATGCAAGCTATTCGGATGCTCCTTGGGCGGCTCATGAAATTTCAAGCATTGAAATTTCCGACGGTATAACATCCATCGGCGCAAATTCACTTGCTGTTTCGGGCGCAACTGTTAAGCTGCCTGTTTCCGTTGCTGCGATCGATGCAGGCGCAATAAGCTCCGATGCAACTATTGTTTCTTACGATAACGCATATGCAAAGACCTTTGCAACCGAGAACAGTATTACATTTACAAACCTTGGTGCAACAGGCTCTGCAGGTACAGATCTTACATGGCTTCTTGATATTGATACAGGAGTTCTTACCATTGAGGGCACAGGAACAACTACTTATTCCGGCTCCGGCGGATACGGTAATGAATCTCTCTCCGTATTCTATGATTACAGAACCAAGATTAAAACCATAAAATTCTGTGATTCGGTTACAAAAATTGGTGCAAAGACCTTCTATTACATTACCGGACTTACAACTGTTGAGCTTACTCCCAATATCAAGACTATAGAAAACAATGCATTCGGTAACTGTGCTAATCTTTCAACAATTTATGTTAAGGGTAACACACCCGTTACCGGAACATATGACCTTTCATATGTAACAAGTATGACCGGTGGTTATCAGTTCGACGGATCGGGCAAGACAACACTTAAGGAAGTTAAGCTTTCCGACAATCTTACAGGTGGAATTGGCGATAAATTTATCAGCTATAACTCCTCGCTTCAGAGTATTACTATACCTGCAGGGGTAACAGCCTTCTCATACAGAACATTTAATCAGTGTACTGCACTCAAGGAA
>CAYPKQ010000044.1:0-14758 GCA_964411355.1 uncultured Lachnospiraceae bacterium | reverse complement strand
CTTCAGGAAAGACTTGCAAAGCTTTCGGGCGGCGTAGCTGTTATCAAGGTCGGCGCGGCTACCGAGGCTGAAATGAAGGAAAAGAAGCTCCGCATCGAGGATGCTCTCAACGCAACACGTGCTGCTGTTGAGGAAGGCATCGTTCCCGGCGGCGGAACTGCTTACCTTAATGTTATAAGCGAGGTTGCAAAGCTCGTTGATGTTACAGACGGCGATGAAAAGACAGGTGTCAAGATCGTTGTTAAGGCTCTTGAAGAGCCTGTTCGTCAGATCGCTGTAAATGCCGGTCTTGACGGTGCTGTTATCGTTAATGATATCATGAACAGCGGTAAGAAGGGTTGGGGCTTTGATGCTTACAACGAGGAATACACTGACATGATGCAGGCAGGAATCGTTGATCCTACAAAGGTTACAAGAAGTGCTCTCCAGAATGCTTCCTCTATTGCAAGCGTTGTCCTCACAACTGAGGCTGTTGTTGCAGATCAAAAGGAAGAAGCTCCCGCAGCTCCTGCTGCCGGCATGGGCGGCGGTATGGGCGGAATGTACTAATACCGATAATTACACAGGGTTGAGTCATCGCTTTAAAAAGAAGCTTTTGACTCTGCCCTGTTTTTTTATTTTGGATTTTGTGAAAAAATCAAATGTTTATTGATAAAAATTCAATTTATATATTTAGAATAATATTTTTCTAAAAAATTTTCCGTGTAACTTGACACGGAATTTTAACAGTGATATCATAAAATCAAGCAAATGCAAATGTAATTCAGTTGCATGTTGAAAAACTGCTTGAAAGGATGTAAAGCACTATGAAAAAAACTCAATTTACGTTATTCTTACTATTGGGGCTGCTTCTGTTTGTTTTATTGTTTACGGCTTGCGGCAAGACCGATGACAATAACGATATGACGGATGAAGCTACTCTTGATTCAGAGGAGTTAGCAATTCAGTCATTTATCAATGCATATGACCCCTCCACCACAGCCGTTACATATACCGTTGCGGATGAGGTGCTCGAGAAGACCTTTGACGGATACGATTTCACTTTTTTGAATTCGGACGCCATATATTATATGTATATCTATCTTGACCCCGACATGACAGGCGATATTCTGGATGATACCTGCTTTGAAAGAAATCTTCTTGCAGAGCAAAAATTTGATATTACCATTTCAGAGGAAACACTGCCATATTCCGAAATAACTTCTTATGCAAAAAATCTCATCCTCGCTGATGAAGATATATATGATGCTATGTATCTTCCCAATTCCCAGCTTACACCGCTTATTTCAGAGGCTCTTTTCTATGACCTTCTTGAGATCGACGAGCTTAATACAAGTGAAATATGGTGGGATCAGCCTCTTATAGAGAGAAATATCATAGATAACAGGCTGTTTTATGCAACTTCCGATCTCAATCTTATGGCTTTTGAGGGCGTTTGGTGTATGTATTTTAATGAGGACATGATGCTGGATCTTGGACTTGAGCTTCCTTTCAGCCTTGCTCTTGATGGAAAATGGACTCTTGATGCAATGAAGCAATATTGTGCGTCTGCCGCAAATCTCAACGGTGCTGACAGCTTTACCTTTGCTGCCGACGCAAGCACAGTTTACGGAGCTTCCACCTGCGGAACTGCGGGTTATATGTCATACGGACTCGGTGCAGAATTTACAACAAGAGATGAAAAAGGAAGATATCAATTCACAGCAGATACCGACCCGCATTTTTCGGCTGTCTGGGAATCCCTCATCGGCTTTTTCGGTTCAAATAACGGATCTTGCTATGTAGGCTCCTCCGCAGACCTTGATCCTGACGGTTATTATAGCGTTTTCATGGCTAACCGCGCACTTTTCCTTCATGCAGAGCTCAAGGGCGCAACGATGCTTAGAGAATGGGAGGGCAATTTCGGTCTGCTTCCTCAGCCAAAATTCAGCGAAGATCAGGAAACATATAATTCAAATGTATTTTCCGGCTGTCTCTCCTTCTGCATTCCTTCTACCAATTCAAATCTCGAAAGAACAGGCATCATCGTTGATTATCTTACATATCATTCCTATGCCGAGCTTATGCCAAGATATTATGATATCCATGTTTCGCTCAAAGCCCTTGGAAAGCAGGAATCGATAGACGTGCTTGCACTTGTAAGAGGAACAAGAGGCTGTGAAGTTGCTGTTCCTTACGGCTGGACTACAGAGCTTTATAAGAAGCTTGGAAAGCTCGCCACAGAAAATAATATGGCTATCTCATCAACTATCGAAGCATATAGAGAAGGTGTTATTTCAAACATAAATAAAACCTATGATGAATATCCAACACTTTCCCATGTTGAATAATAAACATAACAAATAAAAGCGGAGCTGAGTCAAAAAACGACTCAGCTCAAAATTTTTAAATACAATTAAAGAACTTTGATGTTGCCTACGGCATAAAATTCGCCGTCAAAGGGTGCATCCGAGCAGAAATACATGACAGGCGCAACCTCATTTGAAAGTCCGATAGAGACGGTATATTCCCCGCTCTTGACGCCATCAAGTGCGATCTTGATGTTTTCTGTATGCTTGCCGGGCATCCACTTTCTGATATCCACACTGTTATCAAAAATATACTCATTCTCACCGTTTGAAAGCTTAAGCGAAAGAGTTGCCTCGCGGTAAATTGGTGCAACGCCCACATTATCAACTGCAAGCTCAAATTCCGCACTTCCCTTTGCTTCTTCGGGTGCGGCAAAGGAATCTATAACATAGTGATATCCCATTTTATCTACCCAAGCATCGATCTTCTCCTTCCATTCGAAAGGAATAGGAGTCGATTTTGCATTAAAGGAGCTGAGATGCCATTCAAGGGATTGATTTATTATATCGTCAATGTTCCATCCCTTTCTCTGCCATTCGCCAAGCCACCAATAGGATTCAAATGAAACGGGTGCCTTCTTCCAAAGATCTTTTATCTTTTCAATTCTTGAAGGATAAAGCGTCTCCATATGCTCCGGATGTCCAAATCCGTCGCCTCTCCAGCCAACGGGCTTCTCCTTTGAAGCATAGGCAAGAAGATCGGGCAGAAATGACTGTCCAACAAGATTCGTCTTCTTAAATGTACTCGTATAAATATCCACAAGCTTCTTTAGCGACTCCTCGGAATAGTTTTCAAGCTTATGTCCCTCTCCCCAAGCTCCGGGAAGTGAAATATCGATAATATCGAGGGTAGGATCATCGTCAAAGCGTTCGCCTATCTTGCGGATCGCCTCACCAAAAAGCTCAAGGAAAAGCGGATCTGTGGGCGAATCCTTAACTCTCTTGCCGGTTGGCCTTTCGGGACAAGGAATAAGCTCCTTCAGCCAATCCGGAACATCATCCTGCCATCTTGTGCTATGTGCCATAAGACGGAAAACCACCGTCTGACCGTGTGCTTTTGCATCGTCAAGGATCTGACGGATAAAATCGTAATTATAAACACTGCGCTGCGGCTCAAATTCCTTCCACAGAATACGAATATATGCAACCGAGGTATCCGGATAGTAGCCCTCTTTCCTGCCGTTCTGAGGTACATCCTCACCGATAGGATAACACTCAAAATTTTCGGTCTCGCACATCTTGTTTTCCGGTCGAACGACCACATCAGAATAGAGAGCCTCGCCCTTGAAATGCTGAAAGCTGTTAAAGCCTATGTACGGGTTTTGCGCCGCTTCTCTTTTATATCCAAAACAGTTAGTTATCATTTGTCAAATTCATCCTTTATAGGGGTTTTGACATGAGTGCAATCCTCTGTCTGCTCAAAGCCAAAGTCCGCAGGCTTTGCCCATCTTACAGCGTTTTTGATTATCTGACGCACATGGGGGTTATAGAAGGACTTGCATGTCTCATGACCGGGCTGGAAATAGAATACCTTTCCCGCACCGCGGTTATAGCAAATGCCGCTGCGGAAAATGTTTCCGTTCTCATACCAAGAGGAAAATACCAGCGCATCGGGCTGGGGAATATAGAAAGGCTCGCCGTACATCTCCTCGGATTCTATAAGAAAATGATCGGGTATGCCCGCCGTAATCGGATGCGCAGGATTCACGTTCCAGATTATCTCCTTCTGGTTATCGCCCCAGGAAAGATTTCCCGTTGAGCCAACTATTCTCTGGAAGGGCTTGGACTTATGACCCGAATGGAGCGGAATGAAGCCCATTCCCTTTGCCATAACTCTGTATGCGATCTTTTCAACAAGCTCATCCTTTACCTCTCCGTGAGCAAGATGTCCCCACCAAATAAGCACATCTGTATTTTCAAGAAGCTCGTCTGTAAGCCCCTGCTCGGGATCGTCAAGTGAAACATATGTTGCCTCGATATCGGCTTCTTCATTCAAAAATCCGCAGACAACAGCATGGATACCGCCAGGATAAAGCTTTGCTACAGTTTCGTTTCTTTTTTCGTGTCTGAACTCGTTCCAAAAAGTAACTCTTATCTTGTTATTCATGTTAATCCCCCGAAATTTCAAAAGTTTTCTATATTATATCATATATAAAATCTGTTTTCAAGTAATTTTGTGACATTTTATATAACAAAACACACTTTTTAAAACAAAAATTCCCATTCATATTTTTGAATTTATGACACATAATAAGCACAGAGACCGAGAGCAATCAAAAGTCTCGATTAAAATAGAATTTAAGAATTTAAAAGAACGGCATATGCCGTTCGAAAGGAGAAACACAATGGCAAGTGGTAAGACACTCGTTCCCGAAGCAAAGGAAGCAATGGAAAGATTTAAGATGGAAGCCGCAAGCGAGGTAGGCGTTAACCTTTCTCAGGGATATAACGGCGACCTCACTTCCCGTCAGGCAGGCTCTATCGGCGGTCAGATGGTTAAGAAGATGATCGAGTCCTACGAGAACTCCATCAAAACAAAGTAATTTATCCTCTATCCTCCTAAAATTTTGATTTTTGGCGTCATTTGAGTCTGTAACTCATCGAATGCCAAGTAAAAAATCATTTTTTGAGCAATTATTTCAATATAATTATTCAAAAAAGGGACTGCCGCATCTTTTGCGGCAGTCCTGTATTTTATATTATTAACTCCAAAGCTCGTCCTCGGACACCTCATTATCCTCCGACTCTTCCGGTTCATCTGGAACAACCGGTTCGTCGGGTTCATCGGGTTCATCGGGAATGTCTGGAATCGTAGGCAGAGAAGGTCCTACAAGCTCCACATCCCACCCCGCAAGGAATTGAGCCAAAAGCACAGCATCGCTGATATTAACATCTTCATCACCGTTGCAATCTGCAGCTTCAGAATTGATATCAACCGACCAAGCCGCAAGATACTGGGCAAGAAGCACTACATCCTTAATATCAACCTCTCCGTCATCATTTACATCGCCTGCGATATAATTGCTATTTAAAACAGTATATCCGCACCATGTTTCGCCGTCAAAGCCCTCGGCTCCTTCTGTGGCGGTTATATAGAAGTAATCAGCCTGCTCACCAAAAGGCTTTGCTCCGCTTGCAACCTTTGGAGCATTTCCTTCAAAAACTGCGCTATTAAGCTTGGTAAGCACTCCGAGAGCATTATCCTGCATCTCAACTACATTCTTGGGAATAACAACATTTCTGACATCGGATGCATATTCTTCAATATCAGCACCAAGATCCATAAGACTTCCCTCTCCGTAAACGGTAAGAGTTGAATCTTCAATAGACCATGCAAAATTCTTATCGTTAGATCTACCAAAAGGAACAAACTCAATACTATTTGCTTCGCAGAAGCTCTCAAGATATTCCGTAGAGCCATAGAGCTTAGCAATACCGTCCGGAAGATTTCCGAGAACAAGCGGAATAGACTCTGAATAATTTGAACTGATGATCATTCCGTTTGCCTTTACCGCATTATCGAATACATTAGATTTTGAAAGTGAGCTTCCACCGGTAGCAGTACCTGAAAGAGTACTGAAATCAAGAATTCCCTCAATGCAAGGACGACCGGTTACGCAAACTGTTTCAAGACTGGTACAACCCACAAAAGCCTCACCATCGATCTGATAAATAGATGCAGGTATGGTTATCTTACGAAGGTTGACAGCTCCCTTAAAGCCTTTACCTGTGAGCTTTGACATATTGCCCACAAGAACGACCTCTTCGATATCGGTCAAGATATCCTTCCAACCACCGGCATATGTTGCCGAACCTGATTCATTATATCCTGATTTGTTCGCAGTGACCGTAAGAACCTTCGAGTTTGTGTCGAATGTCCAAAGGTTATCAACTATAAGACTTCCGTTATAAGAACCGGTGACATTTCCGGTAATATAACGAATACCAAGGCTTTCAAAGATTATTTCATTCTCCTCGGCAAAGCTCTGAGCTGAACTTGCCTCATAAGAAGCAATAGTGAAATCGGTCTTTCCGCAGAATGCATTTTCATCGATATTCTCGGTGGAGAAAGGAATTACGACCTTAGCCCCTGCAGACATATCAAAAGCATTTGCGGGAATAGCCTTTATACCATCCTCGATAATGACCTCGGAAACTCCATCCATATGAGCATTCCAATCATATTCGGTATCCTCAGCGATCTCATCGCCATAAACATTAAGAACACCGTCCTTGATGAGCCACTCAACACCGGCATCTGAACCAAAGGCATCAACGCCCGCAGACTCAAGAACCATAAAATTCTTGTTAATTCCGTTTGCAAGAAGTGTTACGACTCCATTTTCTGCGCCTACTTCGGCAGGTGACTTATAAATCGTCGAGATACCGGAATTCTTCATAGCATAACAAGGGATTGTAACAGGATAAACATTAACACTATTTAAATCCTCTGCAAGTACTATGTTTGAACTGACAACTCCGCTCTCGGAAACAAGCTTATAATCAACGCCGTTATTTGGCTGGTTGCCAAATATAGAACCTGCAAGATTGATTGCAACAGTTTCTGCAAGAGCTGTCTTATCTTCTGCATCCTCGCCAAAAGCAACGAGGTGAATGCCCGACTCTGCCTCCGCTGCACGTGTAAGGACAGCCTTATGAGTATTGGTAAGAGGAGTAAGCTCTCCTGTGTATCCAATAGCATAAATGTCCATACCAAAGCCATCTATGACTTCATCAAATCCATTATATATCTCATCATATGTCATTCCGCCGTCAGAAACATTAGCAAAATCCATAAGAGCGATATATACTGTGTTATCATGGGTTTCGTTAAAATCGAGGGGAGACTCAACTATAACAGCATTTCTGCCTGTAAGGGCAAACCATGCGTCAATAAATGTTTCCTCATCGAAATCTATTCCCGCAAAAGCATCTGTGGGAATAGCAACGCTATCCTTTGTCTTTTTCTGTGTAAAATCGATCGCTACAGTATTTGTTGAGCTATGTGTTCCCCCCTGCCTGAATCTGAGGGAAGCATTTTCAACATTAAGATTGTTGTAGATCGCCTGAACAGCATACATTGTGCAGAGAGGGTCACCGGCACCGGCTGTGATATCAACCTTAGGAGCCTTTATTCTCTTTGCGAGAAGAGCTGTATCAAGATAACGGAGACCGTCGGCATATGTGGGACGGAATGTTGACTGGATTCTGGAAGAAACTGTATTTCCCGCAACATCCGCAAACCACGGAACATTTACATTTACATAAGAAACGTCGCTATCAAGCGCAGCAACACCGATAGACTGGAAACCACCCTGGCTACCGCCGCTTACATATATATCCTTACCATTCCAAAGTCCCTTCCAAGCACCGGTATTGATACCTCCAAAGGTTTCTTCGCCGCCCTCAGCTCCAAAATACTTTTTTAGGAATCTTACAGCCTGAACATCGCGGAGAAGCATATATGTGAAATAGGAAGTTTCGGGATCTTCATTCTGGGACACAATAAAGCCGTAATCGGTAAGTCCGAGAGTTGATTTATCATAATACTCTGTCGCTTGGAGCTGCTCCATGCTGTGGGCACAAACATTAAAGGTTATATATCCGTTATTGCAACCCTTGCCCGCGGAACTAACGCCGTACCCCTGGAAGGTAAGACGGAAGCCGAGTGAGCCTGCTGCAGCGTTTTTCGGTACAGTAAGAACACCTGCTGTCCATGTTGCATTTGTTGCAATCATTTCGGGTCTGCCAATGCAGTTCACCTTTACGATATATGTATCAAAATTGGAATTAGATGAGTCAACCTGCTCAAGAGAGAAAAGATCGGGAGTACATTCATCAAGCTCTGCAAGCTTCTTTGCCCAGAATTCATCAAAATCAAGAGGCTCTGAATAGGTTGTCTTAACCTCGGAAGCACCGGCAATGGCACCGCCCTCAAATTTTGTGATCTTATCATCTGAAATTACTGCTTTATTTTCATCAGCGGGCTCAACAACAATGCGAATACCGCCAACCTTTGATGCAGTTGCTTTAAGTACAACAGTACCGCTTGTTGCGTCAGCGTAACCCGAAGCCTTATAGCCGTCATCACCGGTAATTGTATACTTGAAATACGGAGCGCAGATCTGCGTACCGTCTGCATAGAGAGTCATGGTAAAGACCATTTCCTCTCCAACCTCATATTGTGTGAAATCCTTGTTAGTCTCACCTTTGAAATAGATTTTTGAGCATTTTGAAATGTCAAGCTCCGTGATGCTGGTAAGCTCTGCCGCAAAAACAGGAATTGAAACAAGAGATACCACCATAAGGAGAACCAAAACCAGGCTCAATCCACTTTTTAAAATTGTTTTCATTTTTTGTTCCTTTCATTTTTTATATATTTTAAACTATGTTGTAATTGTACCATATTGTGCGAAAAAAAGCAACATTTTTTTATTATTTTGACATTTTAGCCAAATCTGACAACAAAAATATGTTAAATGATAACAACAGATATTTTTTCAAAAAATTAGCTGAACAAGAAGCATATAGCACACCGTTCCTGCGGCTATTGAAAATAGCATTTTTCTCTTCCACAAATGGACCAGAATAACAAGAAGTATAGAAATCAAGTCCGGCAAACCATGGGATGATTCAAAAACATTTATATTTTTTAGGCAATAAACGATGAGAAGCCCGAATACTGCCGAAGGAAGTGCTTTTCCCAGGTAATTTATAAAGCTCGGCTTTTCTCTTCCCGCAGGAAAAGCAACAAAAGGCAGAAAGCGAGTAATAACCGTTCCAAGGACGATCATTCCAATAGTTATGAGCTGCTCCAAGAGAGTCATTTTTCATTCACCCCGCTTTCAATGTGACGGCGTAAGAGTGCCAGCGCAAAGATCAGTGCTATCATCGACGGAATTATAAATTTATCCGCACCAAATATCACAAGACAAACAAATGGAATCGAAAGCCCGGCAATAGAACTGATATGATTTTTTTCCTTCATCCACTGCTCAAGAAAAATGACCACAAACATTGCCGTCATAACAAAATCAAGACCCTCGGTATTAAATGCTATAAAAGAACCGAAAATTCCACCAAGGGTACAGCCGATAATCCAATAAAGCTGGTCGAGCAGCGTTACAAAAAACATGAAATAGCCCTTATCAATATCTTTTGGAATATCCGCAGAGCAATTTATCGAAAAGCTCTCGTCACAAAGACCAAAGATAAGATATAGTTTTTTTAAGCCCGTTCCCTTGTATTTTTCAAGCATTGAGATTCCATAAAAAAGATGACGTGCATTTATCATCAAAGTCATAGCAAATGCCTGCAAAGGAGCAAAGCCTCCAAGGAGCAAAGATACTCCTGCAAATTCAGCAGATCCCGCAAAAACGAAAACACTTGTCAGAATAGGAAACCAAAAAGGAAACCCCTCGGTAGTAATTAAAATACCGTAGGTCATTCCTAGAAAAAGGAATCCTGCAAGAATGGGAATGGTATGAGGAAAAGCGGTTCTGAGAGCCGCAATTTTAGCATTATTCTTTGACATATAGCCTCCAAAAATCGGAAAAATACCCTTATATTATAACAGCATCGCATCTCATTGTCAATAAAAATCTTTCACCAAAACAAAATATGAAATTGAAGCAAAAAACGTAACCGAATATAAGGAGTGCTTTTTGACCAACGCTTGCGTAGATACGATGGTTGACTATTTTAGGGCAAGTTCGATATGACCCTCGACGAGGTTTGAGCACTTATCATATCGTTTTTGAACAGATTAAAATAAACGAAGCGACAAGGACTTAAAATCCTTGTCGCTTCGTTTGTTTCTCGGTTTTAATTTCCTGTATTCTTCAATGCTTTGAGAACGTCCATTGCAGGAGCGGGCAATCTTCCCAGATGGTCGGGACCGATATTAAGCAGAAGATTCGCCCCGCAGGCACGGCATTTTGCCAAAATTTCACGAACCTTTTCGGGAGATTTCCAATCATTGTCAAAGGATTTATACCCCCATGTGTGGTTAAGCGTTATGGGAGACTCAATAAGACCATCGGTATATTCCTTGGGAAGCTCATTATCTCCGCAAGAATGGTAATCGCCCATGCCGTTTCCGATTCTTGAATTAACAAGACAGTTGGGCTGATATTTTTTAACCATATCGAAAAGCTCTCTTGAGCACTCTTCGGGGATGTCAAGAGGTGTATCGAACCATATAAGGCAAAGATCCCCGTATTTTGTGAGTATCTCCTTAACTTGTGGCTTGATCTTCTTTTCATAACATATGCGGTAGTCCTTTTTTGAACGATCGGGGAAATCCCAATCATTATCCCAACTCATTTCACCACGGTTTGAATGGTAAAATTTCATATCATAGCCTCCGCCATGAAGCTCATGCCAATCTATGTTCTGCGAATAATATAGTCCAAGCTTCATATCATGCTTTTTGCAAGCCTCTGCCAGCTCGCCTATAATGTCTCTGCCAAATGGAGTTGCATCCACAACATTATAGGGATCGACCTCGGAATGATACAAAGCAAATCCGTCATGATGCTTTGAGGTTATTACTATGTATTTCATTCCCGCATCCTTTGCAAGCGTTACCCACTCCTCCGCATCAAAATAAATGGGATTGAATACATTTACAAGCTTTTCATATTCTTTATTTGAAATTTCATACTTAGACATGACCCATTCGCCTATATAATCCATTCTTTTTCCCTTCCATTCACCGCCAAGAACAGAATATAACCCCCAATGGATCATAAGACCAAATCCTGCTTCCTTAAACCATTTTTTATTCATATAAAATCCTCCTTTTATATATTGACAATTCATTTTTTTGTGATACACTAATTTTACAGTAAATATTTGAATTTGTAAATATTTTAAATCATCCAACATCTCACTTATATTGACTTTTTGGAGACATATATGAAAAGCATCGGTATATATACATATGGAAGAAGCACTGTAAACGGCGCATGGTGGGTAAATCAAAATCGAATTGTTAATAGATTGTATTATGTCAACTCCGGCAAGGCGCGTATATCAAATTCTTCTTTGGAATACGAGCTTACGGCAGGAAAAATCTATATTATTCCGGCTTGCCAAACATTTCGTCCCCTTAACGCTTGGAATTTTGATCATACCTACTTTGATTTTTACCATTCGCGTATTTTTAAAAATGATAATATCATTGAAATCGACGAAAGCGCAACTAATGCAAGTTATTTTTTCAATTATATCAATTCGCAGATTGAAAGTGATTGCGAAGGAAAAGCCCGTGAAGCAATGGAGTATTTTCTTTCAGGCTTTTTTAAATTGCTTGAATCCGGTGGTATGGAGCTGCCGTATATTACAAACCCAATAGTCACAAAGGCTTTGAGCCTTATTCACGCCGATTTTGCTGAAATTTGTACAAAAACCTTAGCTCAAAAGCTGAGCATTGATGAAAGTTATTTTATTCGCTTGTTCTCTTCCGTCATTGGAATAACACCTATGAAATATATCCGTGCATACCGTGTTTCAAAAGCAAAGGAGCTTATCCGAAACGGTTCAAGCATTGCTGAAGCTGCAGAAAAATGCGGATACGCATCCCCTTCTTCATTTTATAATGCGGTAAAAGCGGAATTAAACATATCACCTTCTGAATTGAAAGCAAGCAAATAATCCATATATGAAAAAGGATGAGCCATTTGACTCATCCTTTTATATTTCCATCTCTACAAGCATATTCCAAGTATCGCCACCGGTTTCTCTCGTTTCACCGTTTATCTTTGCGGCATTAAAGAGATATGCTTTGCCATTATCAAACAGCAAAAACGGTCTTTCGCGGCGGTCAAGCTCAACGACGCTGCCGTCTGTATATGAAACGGAAAAATCATAAGCAATGCAAGCTTTTTCCCTATTCCACAGTATTCCGTCTCGGGACGAAAATGCAACACCGCCCTTTAAAAGACCCGTATAGTATCCCACATTATCTTCGGCAATCATCATATAGCCACTATCCGTTTCATAAACGAACATATCTTCAATTTTTGCTTCCGGGAAAAGATCGTCGTTCAAAACTGTGTATTTTCCGTCATAACGCTTCGCTCTTGCCACAGAAACCTTCAAATTTCCATCGCGAAAATAAAGCAGCACACCGTCCTTTGTGGGCACAACACACGGATTATTGGCATCGGGCGACAGTTAGACGGGGCTTTCGCCCCTCTCCCATTCGCAAAAAAGATCCTTCATCTGCGCCCATCCTATCTTTCTGATAGCCCAACCACCATCGGGATTTCCAATATAAAACAAAACATATTCGTCGCCAATTTTAGTAATATAGGGATTATGTGCCATCATACCATCCCAGTAAGTGCCGTCACGCTTTCCTATAATCACCTTTTGAAAAACAAACGGTTTACCGAGATCGTCTGTTGTCGCAAGAACAATTTCCGAGTCTGTAAGATATCCTGCAGGAAAGCTTTTTTCCTTTTTCCAACGGGATGCAAAGAGAAAATAAGTGCCGTTTTCCTTCAGTACCGAACCGCACCAAACATGGTATCCCTCCATTTGAAAGCCATTCCTTTAACGGCAGGCTTCAATCTTAACACTTTTTCTCTCACCATCATCCCTCCTCATAAAATTGATTTTTCCTTTTTGTTTCACTTGATGTTTCTCCCGTTATCTGACGGTAATATCTGCAAAAATATCCGATATTTTCAAAACCGCTGCTGTACGCAACCTCCAAAACAGTAAAGCCAACTTCGCTTAGCAGTTCTTTGGCTCCCTCAATGCGCAAACGGTTTCTGTAATTTAAAGGGGAAGTACCAAATTGCTTTTGAAATAAATTTCTGAAAGTATTTACGCTGACGTGACTTGCCGACGCATACTGTGCAATGGGTAGATTTTCAAGATAAGTCTGCTCAAGAAGATGCACTCCGTCAGCTATTTTTGAATTTATCTCATCTCTTGACGCAAGGCACAGTCTTGACGTAAAAATCGATCCAAGCAACCGATACATCAACTCTTTTTTTCGTAGTATCGCATCAACGAACCCGGAAACACCGCAAAGCTCAAAACTTGTCATTATTTTTGCTATAGAATGAGTAATATCATCCTTTTCGAGCACTATAATCTCCTCAAAAAGAGAAACATCCTCACCTTTTTCATCATGAAGTTCAAAATTCACCACAACGGAAACCGTGCTACTTGCCGTGTATTTCATCCAATACTTCTGTATTTTGGCAGGAATACCATTTCTCCGTCCGACACGACTACAGTTTTCTCATTGCCATTGTAAAAAGAAGCTTCTCCATTCCATACATACAATATTCCGTGACTTATTCTTCCATAACAGCTAAAATCCGTCGTCCTTCCACAAGGTCGGATTCCGGATATGACCGATATATCAGAGATATGCAAATCATCAAAAAACTGACCGTTCATCATCTGTACCTTCTGTGTTAATAAGCACTTTCACGAGTACTTCCTTGCAATACCCGCATCTATGACATATTTTATCACAAGAAGAAGTTTTTGTAAGGTTTGCCAAAAGAGAGCTAACCGAATGTGACACAGGCATAGTATGCGAGGTGTTAGGAGTGTCACGAAGCGCATTTTACAGTATTTCAAAGCAAAAGGATAGTGAAGAAATCAAGCTTGAAAAAGCTGTCATTAACTGTTTTGAAAAGAACAAGGAAAATTACGGTAGAATTCGCATTAAAAAAGATTTAGCAAGGAACGATATCGTCATAAGTGAAAACAAGATTTCTCGCATTTTAAAAGAACACGGATTAGTGACCAAAAGCGGAAAAAGCGGTCTCAGAAAGGCTCCCAAGCCGACAGAGAAACAGTATATCGAAGAAAACATGATACAAGACAAGTTCGAAATTGATATTCCGAATTACCTTTGGTGTTCGGATATAACAGAACTGATTTGCAAGGGTAATAAGCTCTATGCCTACGGTGTCATTGACGTTGCAACAAGACGGCTGGTTGGTTGGTCAATCAAGCATCATCAACGGCAAGATATTGTTTAAGAAGCTTTTGAAATGGCTGTAGGAAGAAATCCTGAGCGTCCTATGGACGCTGTGTACCACAGTGATAGAGGTTGCCAATATACCGCAAAGAAAACCAAGGAATTGGTCGAAAAATACGGCTCTTGACAAGTTTCAAACAAACAAAAATCCGCCTTCTTGTGAAAGCGGATTTTGTTTGGCGCCCCTTGATGGGCTCAGAACCATTGTTTGCGCTTTTATTTATCTTTACCGCTCATTCATCTCAGCGCAAACAGTTCCATTTCGGCTTAGCCGAAAGTGGAGTGCTTCGTCGCAATGAAGAATGATGGCAAAACAAAAGACCACCGATTGGTGGTCTTCTGTTTTGGCGCCCCTTGATGGGCTCGAACCAACGACACCGTGATTAACAGTCACGTG
>CAYPKQ010000043.1:0-14978 GCA_964411355.1 uncultured Lachnospiraceae bacterium | reverse complement strand
GGGTGCTCCTCGCCACCACAGTGGCGAAATCACCTAAGCCTCAAAGGGGATATATATTTCTTCTTTGGTCTCGACCGCTTCTGCTACGAGGGCATCGAAATCGAGCTTTCTTTCCTGTTCAAGAACCTTCAGAAGCTCGGGCTTTGTTTTGGGGTGTTTGGGGGTGAAAACGGTGCAGCAATCCTCGTATGGCTGAATTGAGGTTTCGAAAGTGTCGATCTTTCTTGATATCCGGACGATCTCTTCCTTGTCCATACCGATGCAGGGGCGGAAAACAGGCATGGAAACAGCCTCATTTGTAACCGCAATTGCCTGCATTGTCTGGGAAGCAACCTGACCAACGCTCTCGCCTGTTATCAGCGCAAGGCAATCATTTTTCTCGGCGATTTTTTCCGCGATCGCCATCATATAGCGGCGCAGAAGAAGGGTAAAATACTCCTCATCGCATTTCTTTGCAAGCTCCTCCTGAACCTTTGTAAGCGAAACCACATGAACAAGCATACTTCCGGAATATCTGGTAACGAGTCTTGCCAGCTCCATCACCTTTTCCTTGGCTCTCTCGCTGGTATATGGGAAGCTTTCAAAATGCACAGCATCTATTTTTACGCCGCGTTTTGCCATCATATATCCGGCAACGGGGGAGTCTATTCCGCCCGAAAGAAGCAACATTCCCTTTCCGTTTGTTCCAACGGGCATACCGCCTGCCCCCTTAAAGGAGCCTGCGCTGATATAAGCGGCATTTTCTCTTACCTCAACTCTGACGATAACGTCGGGATTTTTCACATTTACACGCAGATATGGGCAAGCGGAAAGCACTGCACCACCGCTCTCTGCCGCAATTTCGGGAGATTTTAGCGGAAAACGCTTATCTGCACGCTTTGCTTCGACCTTAAAGGTCTTTTTATCCGACATGAATGCGGGAATATAATCTCTTATTGTCGCCTTGATTGCATCCATATCCTTTTCGGCGACTGCGGCACGCTCAATGGTGACTATGCCGAAAATTCTCGTCAGCGCATCAAAAACCCCATCAAGATCCACGCCCTCTGCCGGTTCAACATAAACGGTGCTTTGCGCATGGCTTACATTGACTTTGCCGAAGGTCTTTAGTCTGAATTTCAGTTCCTTTATAAGAGCATTTTCAAAAAAGCTGTGATTTGCGCCTTTAAGCACGATCTCACCGCATTTGCAAAGAAAGATCTCCTTCATTTTTACCTCTGAATAGTTTTATATTTTTAATTTCAAAGCTCCCCGGAGCCTTCCTCCGGTTCGTCCTCAATTTCCTCATAGGCAATGAGGGCAAGCGCATCCTCAAGATTCTCTTTATCAACATAGAAATCGCATCCGAAGGTGCTGTTTGAGCCCATCACTATTCTCACGACCTCACCCGTGCCGCGCTCTCTTGCAAGATAAGGGATCTCTGCGTCACGTAAGATACTCTCGATTATGGTCCTTTCTTCGGGAGAATATGTTGTCGTCAAAAGCTCAACATCTTCGGTTTGCGGGGGTGCGGGCTTATCCGCACCAAAAAGCTTATCAAAAAACATGGTTTTATTCCTCGCTTTTATAATAATTTGGGAAAAGTCTGTCCCAAACAGCCGCACAGGCGTAAGTATCTGCCAGCGAGCTATGAGGAACTCCCTGCCATTCTATGCCAAAGCACTCCATTGCATCAATGAGACTTGCATGGACAACGTCCGGGCGATGCTCCTGGGCATAGCGGACAAATTCGTTTGCACAGCAGCGCACCTTATTATGAAGAGCCTGCTGCTCTTCCTCGGTATCATAGATATATTTAATATGACTGTAATCGGTAGAAACGCCATAAGCTATAAGGCGCTCGCAATTTTCGAAGATCTCTTTGATGGTGGGGATAAGGTCAGCAAGAAGAGGTGCATCCTCAACCATTTCGGGGGTTATGCCATGTATCTTCTCGGTCTTTTTCCATTTTGTTGTGTGATCGGGCTTAACGAGGGTGTCCATCACAAGCTCGCCAAGACCGTTGATTATGGTAATTGAAATTATCTCGTCTCTTGCATAAAAACCGGTAAGCTCAAGGTCGAAAAATAGAATTTTTTTCGAATCCATGCCATAATAAGCGCTTCTATGGCGGTCACCCTCGGCGCGGCGGACAGCCATTTCCTCTTCATAGCAATCCTCGCAAAGCTTATGCTTAAATCTTACCTTTTTATTGCATTTTACGCACATCATGGGAAGACGCAGAGCTGTTTTCTTATCATAGAAAAAAACTGTGGTGCCGTCTGTGCGCACTGTATATGCAACAGGCTCTTCAATTGGGCGATAGAACATTTGCGCAAGACGTTCCTTTGAATAAAAACCGTTGTCACAAGCGCGTCCGGTGCTCATTTTTTCAATTACATTTCCACTTGGGAGAGTCATGCTCTCTCCGCTTTTGCCATACCAGACCTCGGGTGGAGCTTCCTTTACGAAAAGGGGATCAAAATAGAAAACGATATCCTCGCTCTCAGGTGAATAAGTAAAAGCCACGGGATCGCCGCCGGGCTGAAGATGAAGCTGCGAAAGCGTTGTTCTTGTCAGATATTTGCGAAAATCGGGATCGTTCTTTTTAAGCATTCCTATGGTGGCTCCCGATCTTAATTTCAGTGTTTCTTCCAAAATATTTCCTCCTATCCTGTGAGATAGACATAAAATAACATCTTATTATAGCACACAAATATCAAAAGTTCAAGATGAAATGCAAATTTTTTGCATCAAAAAAATCTTGGGAAAACAGAATCTCCGGCATTAAAAAGAGCTGATCTGCATTTTTAAGCAAATCAGCTCCGTATTTTTTACTTTGATAGCATTACCTTATCATTTGCAAATTCACTTCCGCTTGCTTTTTCGAAAAGTCCCAGAAGATTTGCAATTGTAAGCTTTTTCTTCTCCTCACCCGAAACATCTACCACAACTCTGCCCTCATGCATCATAATAAGGCGGTTTCCATATGCTATGGCATCATGCATATTATGAGTTATCATAAGTGTTGTAAGCTTATTTTCGGTGACGATCTTATCCGTTATCTCAAGAACCTTTGCAGCGGTCTTTGGATCAAGTGCCGCCGTATGTTCATCAAGAAGAAGAAGCTTTGGACGTCGCAACGTTGCCATGAGAAGGGTAAGTGCCTGTCTCTGACCTCCCGAAAGCAGTCCCACCTTTGCGCTGAGACGATTTTCAAGTCCGAGACCGAGAGGCTCAAGAAGCTTTTTATACTGCTCCCGCTCGTTTTTCTTGATTCCCCAAACAAGCTTGCGTTTTGTGCCTCGTCTTGCGGCAATGGAGAGGTTTTCGTCGATCTCCATATCGGGAGAAGAGCCCTTCATGGGATCCTGAAAAACTCTGCCAAGGAATTTTGCTCTTTTATGCTCTGGTATTGCGGTAACATCAACTCCGTCGATCTCGATGGTACCGTAATCGGGCTTCCAAACGCCCGCAATGGCATTGAGCATGGTGGATTTTCCCGCACCGTTACCGCCGATAACGGTAACAAAATCACCGTCCTCAAGGTAAAGGTCAAGTCCGCACAGCGCAGTTTTTGCATTGACCGTGCCGGGATTGAAGGTCTTTTGAAGATTTGTTATTTTAAGCATTTTCCGCACCCTCCTTTTCTTTTTCGGGAGAGAGCTGAAGAATGCTCTTCTGCTTTGTAAAATATTTTCCCTTGAGATAAGGAACAGCCAGGAAAATTGCAACTATAATTGCCGAGAGCATCTTGAGATAGTCGGTTTTAAGACCGAGAAGGATGACAAAATTGTAAATGATGTAATATACGATACCGCCGCCGATAACGCCTATAAGGCTGACAACGAAATTGGGCTTAATCTTCATTGAAACAGAAAGACCGATGAAGATTGCCGCAAGACCGATGACGATGGCACCTCTTCCGTCATTGATATTGGCAGAGCCCTTATACTGTGCAAGAAGTGCACCGGCAAAGGCGACTATGCCGTTTGAAATGGCAAGTCCAAGAACCTTATTGAAATCAACATTTATGCCCTGGGCACGGCTCATATCGGGGTTGTCGCCCGTGGATTTAAGGGTCAGACCCACCTCGGTATAAAAGAAGAGCCAAAGGCAGAGTATAGTTGCGGCAATAAGAAGTCCTGCAACAACAATAGCCATAATATTATCGCTCATGCTCAAGAGCAGCGAATGATTGCCGCCGTAAAGAGACACAAGAGATTTACCGCCGAGAATGGCAAGGTTCACCGAATAGAGCATAAGCTGAGTAAGAATACCCGCAAGAATAGATGGGATACCGAAAAGAGTATGTAAAAGTCCCGTGACTATTCCCGCAAGCGCACCCGCAAGAAATGCGACCGCAACGCTTATCCATGCCGGAATACCGTTTGTTATGAGCACGGCGCAAACGCACATTCCCGTGCAGATAGAGCCGTCAACGGTAAGGTCCGCAATATCAAGTATCTTATAGGAGATATAAACTCCTATCGCCATAAGCCCCCAGATGAGCCCCTCTGCCACAGCACCCGGCAAAGCATTTAAAAAAACCATCATTTACCTCAAAATTTCAATATAATCAGTTTGCGGGAACAGCAATTCCGAGCTTTGTGCAAAGCTCTTCGTTATAAACAACCGAAGGTATGAGAGTTGTGATCTCAAAATCAGCAACTGTCTTTGTGCCGAGAAGGATCTGAGCCGCCATTCTGCCTGTTTCTGCACCAAGCTCATAATAGTCGATAGCAAGACTTGCATAGCAGATCTCTCCGCCGTAGCTTGTGAATACGGGAACACCGGCATCATTGCAGATAGTGCCAACAACCGAATCGTTGCTTGCAACGGTATTATCGGAAGGAACATACACCGCCTTACATTCAGCTACCATAGAATTTACGATTCCCTGAAGCTCTGTTGTCTCGGAGAAGGTATAAGCCTCAACTACGATGCCCTCAGCCTCGAAAAGCTCCTTAACGGCATTATACTGAATGAGAGAGTTGGATTCATTTGTGCAATAGAGAACGCCAACCCGGTCGCCGGGAACAAGACCGAGAGTTTCGATCATCATCTTTGCCTGTTCGTCAAAGGGAACTGCGTCACTTGTGCCGGTCACATTTGCGGGGATATTGCCCGAGAATGTGTCATCATAGTCGGTAACGGATGTTCCGAGAACGGGGATAGTGGTGGTTGCATTTGCAGCAGCTGTGAGTGCGGGAGTTGCATTTGCCATGATGAGGTCAACATTCTTTGCTGTGAATGTGTTGATAACTGTTGAGCAGAGCTGCGCCTCGCCTGCAACCTGAGTGTCGATTGTAACTGTCTTGCCGGCAGTCTCGAGCTCTTTCTTAAGAGCGGCAACGAAGCCCTCTGTTGCCTGGTCAAGTGATGGATGCTTCATAAGCTGGCAAATACCAACCGTAAAATCTGCCTTTTCATCACCGCAGGATGCCATGGAAAAAACGGAAAGTGCGCAAAGAATAAGCGCAAGTGTGAGAGATGCGAATTTTTTCATCTTGATTTTCTCCTTTTTTAACGAAGTTATATTTATTTCGGTCATCATTTTTCGGACCGATAAATATCAAACAAACAAAAAAGCCCCGTTCTTCAACAGTGAAGAAACAGGGACAGCAATAATTTATGCCGTGGTACCACTCTGCTTCGCCCTTTTTTCGCAAAAAGAACCTTATCGGGTGCAAAAAGCAAACACCCGGGCGAAATAACGGTCGCTCCCGGAAAAGCCTACTCAATATAAAATCTTCAGCCCTCAGCTAACGAAATGAATTCACCGAGCTCCGCTTTACTGTTTTGCACCGAACAACAGCTCTCTTTAAAGCAGAATAAACGGTTACTGGTTTTCGCTCAAACGCTTTTATGCTATATATTATAAGACCAAAGTGCCGTTTTGTCAAGAGTTTTTTTGATTTTTATGCAAACCTTTTTTATTTTTATGCAAATTTTGCCTATTTTAAGCCGAATAGCCGTCTTCGAATAATGAATATTCTGAGTTTTTCTTGCCCAATAATATAAAAAAGAAGTTTTGGAGGGTGAGGATGCTTAAAGGATGCAGAAAGCAGATGATAGTTCTGCGAGGCACGGGCAGCGAAATTTTTGATGAAGCCTATTTTGTGCTGAAAAAAAGCGGCGAGAAGGAGCTTTCCCCTATAAACGAAAGAAAAAGTATGCTTCTTGAAGCAAACAGGATACTGGAAGAGAGCCGCATGGGCGAGGGAACTCGAGGAAAAAGCTATTATCTCATCCGATATCTGCTCTTTTTCCTCTCCGGCATCATTCTCGGCGGCGGTTCTGTTTTGCTGGCTGTTATCATATCTTGACAAATGAGAGAAAATGTGGTATAATAACTGCGTTAGGGGCATTTGTTGCTCTCTGTGTCCGTTTTTTGATCTCCAAATTAATATTTGCACCCTGCGGATCTGCATGGACGTGTGGACAGATTTCGTGGGGTGCGTTTTTTCGCTGTTTTTATATCAGCGTTCTTTTCTGCGTCGATTTGGAAAAGGGATTTCGCCACTGCGGCAAGGGATTTCGCCACTGCGGTGGCGAGGAGCGCCTGCGCACTCCACCGCACAAGCTTTTAAAAAAGCTTGACCAAAACCTTTAAAACCAAAAAGTTAGGATGTTTACCCTTATTTTTACGTGAAATTATCGGTAACTCCACGTAGAAAAGAGATAAACAGCCTTTAATAACTCCCCTTTATTAAGTTTTGATCGACCTTTTTTAAAAGGTCGCGGCTCCGGCGCCATCGCCGGTCGCCGTCGCAACGGCGAAACTCCTAAAAATACAGAGAAAGGATAAAATATGCAAAAAAAAGCAAACGGAAAGATCCGTATAATTCCTCTTGGCGGCCTTAACGAGGTTGGCAAGAACATTACAGTTATTGAATATGAAAACGACATGATAGTGGTTGACTGCGGACTTGGCTTCCCGGACGACGATATGCTGGGAGTCGATCTGGTCATACCCGATATGTCATATCTTGAAAAAAATGCCGGCAGAATAAAAGGAGTTTTCCTCACTCACGGACATGAGGATCACATTGGTGCCATTCCTTATCTGCTGAGAATAATAAATCCCCCTATCTACGGCACAAAGCTAACCCTTGGCATCATCAAAAATAAGCTCCGGGAATTCAAGCTGGAAAATGAACCAGATCTGCGCTGTGCTTCGGCAGGTGACGTGATAAAAGCGGGCGAGATGAAGGTTGAATTTATCCATGCGAATCATTCTATTGCCGATGCTTGCTGCCTTGCCATTTCAACCCCCATCGGAACTATTGTCCACACGGGAGATTTCAAGCTTGACCTTACGCCTATCGACGGCGAGGTAATGAATATCACAAGACTCGGTGAGCTTGGCAAAAAGGGAGTTCTTATGCTCCTTTGCGAATCCACAAATGCCGAGCGCCCCGGTTATACCCCCTCCGAAAAAGAGGTTGGAAAGTCACTTGGGCAGATATTCTCCGCAAATAAAGAGAAGAGGATAGTTATTGCCACATTTTCTTCAAATGTTCACAGAGTTCAGCAGATCATTGACATAAGTGCGGCACATGGCAGAAAGGTTGCGGTAACGGGCAGAAGTATGCTCAATATCGTAAGTGCCGCCGTAGAGCTTGGATATATGCACGTCCCCGAGGGTGTTCTCATTGATATCTCGGAAATAAGAAGATATAAGCCCGAGGAGCTTACTCTTATAACAACCGGAAGCCAGGGTGAACCTATGTCGGCACTTTACAGAATGGCATTTTCCGACCATGATAAGGTCAAGCTTGGCACAAGTGATCTTGTGATACTATCCTCCAGCGCAATACCCGGAAATGAAAAGCTGGTAGGCAGGATAATCAACGAGCTTACCAAAAACGGTGTCAGCGTTCTCCACGATGCAGTTCTTGCGGTTCATGTTTCGGGACACGCCTGCCGCGAAGAGCTTAAGCTTATGCAGGCACTCACAAAGCCCAAATATTTCATGCCTATCCATGGTGAATTCAGACACATGAACGCCAATCGAGAGATCGCTCTCACGATGGGAACAAAGCCGGGTAATATTTTCATCTCAGAAATTGGAAAGATACTTGAGATCGACCGAAAGGGCGCAAGATGGGCAGGCAGCGTACCTGCGGGCAATGTTCTTGTTGACGGACTTGGCGTTGGAGACGTTGGAAATATAGTTCTCCGCGACAGAAGACATCTTTCTCAGGACGGACTTATCGTTGTTGTGGCTTCGGTGGATGCGGAGGACAGATTGCTCCTTTCGGGTCCCGATGTTGTTTCCCGTGGCTTTGTCTATGTGAGAGAGAGCGAGGAGCTGATGGATGAGCTGAGGACCATTGCAATGGATGCCATAATAGATTGCCTTGATAATGCGGATATTTATGACCGTATGCAGCTCAAAACCAGAGTCAAGGATGAGCTTGCAAAATATATCTACCAGAGAACAAAACGCAAGCCAATGGTGCTGCCCGTTATTATGAATGTATAATTTTAATAAAAAAACTAAAAAAACGCAAAGATTTTGCTGTGGTTCAAAGAGTGTTCACAAAAAGAACATAATTTATTGCTATAATATAATGTCAAATGGCGCATTGCGCTAAAATAATTATTAAACTAAAAATAAAGGATGGTATTCTCAAAATGGGAAAAGGACAGAGAGCCAGAGAAACAAGAGCTCTGGTTAAAAATGAAAATACACAGGTAAAAAAAACTGTGAAAAAGAAGGACAATAAGTGGGTAACTCCTCTTGTTACAACACTCGTTATTGTTTTCCTTGTCGGAATCCTCGTGCTTACAACTCTTACCGATAACGGCGTTATTCTCCGTTCAAAAACAGTTCTCAAGACAGATAACTTCAAGGTAAGCGGAACTATGATGAAGTATGCAACCATGGCAACATATAACAACATGGTAAATCAGTGGGGCGAAGAGATCGCTCAGTATCTCCAGTTTGATAACATGAAGGAATCTGCAAGAACAGCTCTTGAACAGTATCTTGTTTATGCAGAGGGAGCAAAGGCAGCAGGTGTTACACTTGATGAGGACGATTATAAGAGCATTGATGATAATATCGCCGCAATTGAGGAAGCCGCAAAGGAAAACGGTTATTCCAAAAAGGCTTATATGGCAATGCTCTTCGGTAAGGGCGTAAACGAAAAGGATATGCGTCAGTTCTTCGAGCTTGCTCTTCTTTCCTCCAAGTATGAAACACAGATTTATGACGAAACAACAGATGCTGTTACAGACGAGGAGCTCGAGGCATATTATAAGGAAAACCTTGATACTCTCGCAGTTGCAGATGTTATTAAGTACACAGAAACACTCAATATCGATGTTGACCTTTCCGCAGAGGAAAAGGAAGCAAAGAAGGCTGAATTCCTTGCAAAATTCGATGCAATGAGCACCGCACAGAGCGAGGAAGAATTTAAAACCGCTCTTGTCGCTTACCTTACAGAGAATGGTGACGAAGATCCCGAAACAAATGCAAATGATGCTTATACAACCCTTTCAAAGAGCCAGGTTTCTCTTGCAGAGGCGGCAGATTGGCTCTTCGAAATGGCTGATGAAGCTCATGTAAGAGCTAATGGCGATGTTAAGGTCTTTGTTGACGACAGCGATGTTGAAACAGAGAGCGAGGAGACTGAAGAAACAGAGTCTTCAGACGACGCAACAGAGGTAACATATACCGTTGAGGTTTACTTTGTAGTTAAGGCACCTTACCCCAATGACGCACTCTCAAAGAGCACAGGTCATATACTTATCTCATTTGACTCCTACGAAACAGCAGAGGAAGCAAAGGCAAAGGCTGATGAGGTCTATGCTGAATATCTTGCAGGAGAGCAGACAAAGGATGCTTTTGAGGCACTTGCAGAAAAATATACAGATGATAGCGGCGTTTTCTATGATGATATCACAGAAGGACAGATGGTGGCTGAATTTGAAGCATGGGTATTTGACGAGGCACGCACTTATGGCGATACAGGTATAGTTGAGACCGAATACGGTTATCATATCATGTACTTCACAGGCGAGGCAACATGGATGGCTACTTCCCGCAGTACTATCGTCAGCGAAAAGACAGGTGCTATCTTCGAGGAATATCAGGAAAAATATCCTATCACGGCAAACGAGTCCGCTTATAAGTCTGTTAAGGGCTGATAAGAAAAATTTTAAGAAAATAAAAGGGGCTGCGTTTTTACAAAGCCCCTTGATTTTTATCGTGTTTATTATCAAACAATAATTTATCGAACTGTTGAAGATGTATTTTGTAGAGGACGACGACCTCAACATCCCTCAAAAAACGTGTAATAATCGTGAATTTAAAATGAAAATGGGACGTCGAGGTCGCCGTCCCCTACAAAAATTCGTTATCGCCTGTTTGCTAAATTATTGTTTAACAAAAACAAAAGACAATAATTGTAGCACGCACGCCAAACACCCCATATAATGTTAAAAAACAGCGAGGTTTTATAGAAAAAATGGTACTTGAACCGAAGAAAACAACAATTGCATACCGCTGTCCTCATTGCGGAGGCGGAGTTCTCAGCGCAGTGAGCCCTTTTTCAATTGGCGCAGACATGGTGAAGCTGAAATGCGAATGCGGAAAGAGCGAACTGTCCATAGTTTTCGGAAAAGATAATAAGGTTAGGCTGAGCGTGCCATGTATGCTTTGCCCAAAGCCCCACAACTTTACCGTTACAAGCTCTCTCTTTTTCGGCAAGGATATTTTTCTGCTCCCCTGCCCTTATTCGGATGTTAACATCTGCTTTATGGGAGATATGAACAGAGTTAAGGCAGAGCTATCAAAAACCGAGCTGGAGCTTCTTGATATGCTGGAAAAAAGCGGCATTGAGGGCGGTCTTGATGCTATCCGAGCCGCAGACGAGGCTGAAATTTTGCCCGATCCGCAGATATATGACATCATTATGTTCGTCATAAAGGATCTGGAGGAGGAAGGCAAGATATATTGCCGATGCGAGAAGGGCGAAGGGGAATACGAGGCGGAGGTGCTTGACTACGGAATCGTTGTCAGATGCAAAAAATGCGGCGCAGAGCAAATGATCCCCACCGACAGCCTTCTTGCAGCCAATGCCTTTCTCAATGCAGACAGTCTGCATCTGGAGTGATTTCTATATACGGAAAACGGGCTGCATGAAGCAGCCCGTTTCTTAAAACTACTGTTTTTTTTCGAAAACAGCGGTGATGCTGTCTGTCAGATCGGGTGAGATGAGTACAGTTTTTTCGGTGCTTACGGTAGCTCCGTCAATACTTTTCCATTCTGTAAATCTGTAACCCTCTGCTTCTTTTGCAGTAAGCTGAATTTTTGCGGGAAGATATTCCGAAGCATATCTACCGCCTTCAAGCGGAAGAGAATAATCATAAAGCAAGATTTCACATCCCTCGCCGCCCTCTACTCTCACAGAAAATTCTACTGTTTTATTTTCTATTTCAAAAAGCTCGCAGGTGTATTTAAGCAGATATTCGGTTCTGTGTTCCCAGAATGTTCTTATAACATCAAGCTCTTTCGCATAATCAGAAGTTGTATTGTACCTCAAACGGTTCATCTTCATTTGTTCATTGAAGTTTTTCTCGAAATAATCAAGATATCCTTCAATTTTTGTCATGTCATAGTCATTTATCAGAATATCCATGAGAGTCGTGACGAAATGATTTTTAAAATCCTCATTCTTATATACATAAGGGAAGATTATTCCGTTTTTCATAAGCTTGCCGGTGTATGTATTTATATCATAATCCTCGTTTGAGTCTGTTCCGTAAAGAAGCATGGTGCGCTCGGTATCATAAACAGCCCATCTCCATCTGCCATCGGCATAGGGATTTGAGGGATCTACGGTCTTTGTTCGCCAAAGCTCGGTGTTGTTGCCCGGCCAATCCGCATTATTTGCAATAATATTGAAGCTCACATAGTCGATATAGCTCTGCATATCTATCATGGAGCAGAGCTTTTCATAATTTTCGGGAACGGTGAGATCATTATTTTTACAGAAATCCTTTAACTCTTTATAATATTTGTAATCTCCCGAGTATTTATTTTCACCCGTCTCTCCGATATCAACATCCCAAGCCTTAATAGCAACTATATCGTCTTTATTAACCTTATAATGCTCTGCAAAATAATCCGCATCGTATCTTTCCATCATTATGTAAAAGCCCCAATATTCACCGTTTAGGAACATAACGCATGGCTGCCATTTTGAGGTTGCAACATCTCTATGTGAGATAAGCGACTGATTCAGAACATCTCTGATCTTAGTCTTGGCAAAATCGTTTGCACCCGTTCTCATAAGGAAGGTATCATAATATTCGACTCCTTCAAACATCTGATAATCAAAGCTGCTCTTGCCATATTCGCTTCTGGCATAGAATTTGAAGCTTTTTTGCTGGCTCGACTGAGATGTGTTTCCCGCCATTCTGATTCCAACATCCTGATAGAAGCAGAAATTGTGCTGCGCATCAAAATATTCGATGGATGCAGGTCTTTCGCTCTCAATCCCGTCAAGGAAATAGTTTGCGGGACGTGCCCAAGTCGCCTTATCGGGGTCGTAATCGGGACCGTTCATATAATCGTCATAGGTCTTGCCCAAAACGTATATTCCCTTTTCATAATCAAAAAGATTTTCCCCGTCTGTATATACCGAAAGAATGGGCATATTCACATATGATTCCATTTGCATTATTCTTGTAATGAAAAATGTTCCGCCAACTGTTTTACTTGCATTTCCCTCGCTGTCATAGGCTATGGCGCGGATGATATTTGCCTTATGCTGGTTGTTTTTTGTAATAAAATCATTCACCGTATTGCCGCCGATGGCAGAATATACATTTGGCTTTTCTGTTGCGTCCTCAAGATAGATGGGTTCGCTGTAAGGTGTCGAAAGAAGAGACGGAGTTGAGCCGTCTGTAGTATAATAAACCGTATATCCCTCGGGAACGCTGATCTTAAGCTCAATGGGTGTGCTGTAAAATCCGCTTACATGAGAAAATGCGGGTGCAGGAACCTTGATGATGGTGGTTGCGGTGTTGTTTGTGGCAAGAGGAGTTGGTGTAAGATAATTTAAAGTGCTGCCACCGTCATTTACTCTGCCGTATGTCTCGTCTCCTTCGAGTATCGGAACTGTGATCTCGTCGCAAAGTCCGTCGGGTGAAGTGAGAACAAGCTCCTCCCCCTCTGACGAGAGCTTGAAGGGCAAGGAGATGACGCCGTTTTTATAGCCAACATTTCCCGTTGCCATTAAAAGAACATAAGAGTCGGCTTCTATAAGATAATTTGAAAAAACATACTTTCTCGGATTATCCGGATCGTCCGAAATGGTATATCCCGCAAGGTTTACCGCACTGTCGGAGGAGTTATAAAGCTCGATCCAGTCGGGAGTATCGCCATCCCTATCATAAAAACTTCCTTTATTTGATGAGCAGACCTCATTTATGGTAACGAAAAGATCTTTTGGAACAACTACCTCGACAGGATCGATCTTTTCGGTTGTTTCCTCTTCCGTTTCTGTTTCGGGTTCTGTTTCTGTCACTTCTTCTGTTTCGGTTTCCGTTTCCGTATCCGCCATATCTGACGTGATTCCATTTTGAGTTTCTTTAGCCGAGGACTCGCTTTCTGTTTCACCTGCCACTCCGACCTTCCCGCAGGAGCAAAGAACACAAATCAAAGCTAAAATTATTATTAATATTTTCTTCATAAAAGGTCTCCGTTCACATATGTTTTAAGATATCAAGTTTATTTTAGCATATTTTTCTAAAAATTACAAGAGTTTTAGAAATATAGTATTTTTTTGAAAAAATTTATTGACTTTTGAAGCAGAATATTTTATAATTAACCTAAATACGGCACGACCGTGCGGCATAAAAGCTGCGGAAAGGAGTCCATTATGGCAGATATGAATGCATTTATGACAAATCAAGAAAAAAAGGAAGTTGACACAACGAAAAAGCTTCGAGTAGGTATTATCGGAACGGGCGGAATAGCTCATTCGCATATGAAAACCTATCTGGCTCAGCCCGATGTTGAGGTTGTTGCGGGATGTGACCTCGTTCCCGGAAAGGCAAAGGCATTTTTCGAGGAATTTGGAGTTGAAGGCAAAACAGATTATAAGGATCACAGCGAAATGCTCGCAGATAAGAGTCTCGGTCTTGATGCGGTAAGCATTTGTACATATAACCGTCAGCATGCAAACTGCGCTATCGAAGCAATGCGTGCCGGCATCCACGTGCTTCTGGAAAAGCCCTTCACTGTAACAACTGAAGAGGCAGCAGAGGTTATAAAGGTCGAAAAGGAAACGGGAATGGTGCTTTCCGTTGGCTTCCAGCCTCGTTTTGACAACAATATGAGGATGATAAAGAAGATTTGCGAGAGTGGTGAGCTTGGTCATATCTATTATATCCAGACCGGCGGCGGACGCCGCCGCGGAATCCCCGCAGGTGCTGCAAAGACCACCTTTATCGAAAATGAAACAGCGGGTATCGGCGCTCTCGGTGATATCGGATGCTATTCTCTCGATATGGTTCTCAACGCCATCGGATATCCGAAGCCCCTTACGGTTACAGGATATAAATCCGCATTTTTCGGAACCGATCCCAATTATACCAGATATGTAAATGAAAATGCCCCCTGGGTTGCCGAAAAATTCGGGGTTGATGATTTTGCCGCAGCGTTTGTGCGCCTTGAGGGCGGAATAATTCTTGATTTCCGCATTGCTTGGGCAATGAATGTGGATACCCCCGGTGACACTATAATCCTCGGCACAAAGGGCGGACTTCGCATCCCATCCACCGACTGCTGGAACGGCTCGGTTGGCGGTCCTATGACGATTTATCATGAAGCTGCCGGAGCACAGGTGGAAACACAGATTCCGATCCTTCAAACTCCCACGGGACTTTGGAATGGAAAGATCCGCTCCTTCCTCGACGCTATCAAGAATGGCACTCCCTCGCCTATCCCATCATGGCAGATACTTTATAACCAAGCC
>CAYPKQ010000042.1:0-15081 GCA_964411355.1 uncultured Lachnospiraceae bacterium | reverse complement strand
GCGTCCGTTTATGTTCGGAACTGACGAGCATCGTGGCGTTCACGGTGTAAAGAGAGCAACATTTATGATAATCGCATCTCCCAGCGGAAGCTACTATGCAGAGGGCATCAATCCCGTTAAGATAATGATCGAGAGCGAGGACGTAAGAGCCGTAAGAGGCGGAACAGGCTTTGCAAAATGCGGCGGTAACTATGCTGCCTCCACAAGAGCGGGCGAAAGAGCCGCAAAGAAGGGCTATACACAGGTGCTCTGGCTTGATGGCGTTGAAAGAAAGTATATAGAAGAGGTTGGAGCTATGAACGTTATGTTCAAGATCGACGGTAGGGTAGTAACCCCCGCCCTCACAGGCTCTATCCTTCCCGGAATTACAAGAAAGAGCTGCATTGAGGTTCTTCGTGATATGGGATATGAGGTTGAGGAGAGACTTCTCTCTGTTGACGAGCTGGTTGATTCTATGAAGAACGGCAAGCTTGAGGAAGCTTGGGGCTGCGGAACTGCGGCTGTAGTTTCCCCCATCGGAACACTCTGCTATGAGGATACTGAATACACCGTAAACGGCGGCGGAATAGGAGAGGTTACAGCGAAGCTTTACGACACTCTCACAGGCATCCAGTGGGGTAAAAAAGAAGACACATACGGTTGGGTCTATAATATTTGATTTCTTAATACAAGGGGCTGGCAATTGCTTTTTCAAAAGCTTTTGACCGGCCCCCGTTTTGATTACTGTTTGTATAATATTGCACCAAAAAGGAGCTGACTTCATTTGAAATCAGCTCCAAATTTGTTTTAACCGAGAGTTGCATTCCATCCGGTGAGGTATTGAGCCATAAGCACAAGATCTTTTATGTCGAAAACACCGTCAAGGTTTAAGTCCGCAGCGGTTTTGTCTATCTCAATATCCAATCCGCAAGGTGCCTTCGCCAAAAGCACAACGTCCTTGGCGTTCTTTTTGCCGTCGCCGTTGGTATCTCCTTTTTGCGGCTGAATATTGTCAAGATAAATCTTCGTGTATTCCCCGTCCGAAAAATATTCATCCACCGTACTGTTCCTATAGAGATATATCGTTTTGAGATTACTGCAATCATAAAGAGCAGAACCACCAATACCGGTAACGTCATCTGAAATTTTCGCTGTTTTAAAACGCATTCTGTCCCGATGCCGCAGAGAATATATATCATTCCAATAGTCCCAATCATATATTGCACCTGTACCTGAAATTTCAAGCGCTCCTTTTTCAGCGCTGAGGGCATATGTGACATTTTTCCGCACTTGCTTGTTACCGCAAAGACGTAACCTTCCGGAAGTGCTCCGAGGAGAGCTGTTGCAAGGACAACAAACAGTAATTTAAAAAATATTCATTCCGTTTTTCCGCAAATTAAATTTTTTTGTTTGCCTGATGCATCAAAGCCTTTTGATTTTCGGCATTCCGATATAGTTCAAATTATACTTATTAACAAGCTCTTTCGCTTTTTTCAAGGATTCAAGGTCTGCCGCATCCACTGCGTTATGCGCATCGAAGCCGAAGGTCACCTTTGCGCCGACTCTGCCCGCTATTTTCCAGAAGTTTTCTTTTGGATACCGCCTGTCCAGTCTTATTCCGAGAAAGTTTATCTCAAGCGGCACATCGTATTCCTTTGCCGCGCGGCAAAGCTCGGTCATTTTCGCCTCGTAAACATCCTCGTCTCCCGTAAAGCTGATGGTATCGGGATGGGCGATATATGTTATCATGCCCGTCCTCATCGCTTCGATAACTCTCAAAACATAAAGCTTGAGCCTTTCTTCATCGTCGTCGGGAGAATAATTGTTGACTTTTTGTATATTTTCAGGCATAACATAATGCTGACCGAGGATGAGATATTCGCCGCCGTGCTTCTTCAAATTTTCCACCATATCCCCAAAATATTCGGGATAATATTCTATCTCAAAGCCGATGGTGATATCTATTTCGTCCTTGTATTTTTCTCTCAGAGCTCTCAGCTCCGAGATATAATCATCAAGTTCCTCCATGGGAACTCTGTGCCCCGTCTGCGTACCGTCATCAAGAATAAGCGGAGCATGGTCTGAAAAGCCCATATACTTTATGCCGCCCGCTATGGCGTTTTTGATATATTCCTCGGGTGTACCGCTTGCATGGTGGCAGTGGTAGGTATGAGTATGAAAATTATAATCCATTTTTTCTCCTAAATCTGCTTGTGAACGCTTTTGTATTCGTCATAATATTTGAAATAAGGACAAGCTGAATTTTTGCCCGAAAGAAATCTTATCATCTCGTCCTCGTCAAGAGACATTTTGCAGTAATAAGCATCGCATTCTTCATCGTAATCATAAAATTCGCAGTCCTCGCAGCGGCTCTGTAGGTTTTTTGTTGAAGGCAGAGAAGGCTTTTCTCTTTCGCTTTTTGGCACGTATTTCGTGCGCATGGAATCGTCATTCATCTTTTCTCTTTCCCCTTCTGAAAACTATCAGCTTGCTGAAAATATAATTGAGGACTATGACTAAAATCGCCGCAGGTATCTTGACAACATATTCGCTGAGCTTCATAACATCGAAAAGCAAGAAAACGATGGCTTCCTGAATGAGAAATGTGACAACTCGGCTTGAGGCAAATTTTATGACTTCAAAAAATATTTTTGCACCCTTTGTTTTGCTTTCAAAAACAAAAATCCTGTTTGTGATATAAGCAAAAGCAACAGCAGATATCCATGCGATGATATGCACCGCATGGATATTTATTTCTGTCGGATAAAGGGCATAGGAAACGGCAAAATCCACTGCCGTTGTACCGATTCCGAAAACAAGGTAGAGAACAAACTCTTTATATTTCAAAGACAGTTTCTTTATCTTTTTCGGCATATCAGCCCTCAAGCTTCCAGGCGGTGCCTTCTCTGGAGTCCACAAGGACAACGCCCTTTTCTGCAAGATAATTTCTTATTTCGTCGGCTCTTGCAAAATTCTTTGCCTTTTTCGCTTCTGCTCGCTCTGCTATGAGCTTTTCGACCTCTGCCGCAAGGTCATCACTTGCCGCAGGAACTGCATTTTTCAGCTTTTCGGCATGAGAGAGGAGGTCGAGAGTGAGAACTCGGTCGAAATCTGCAATAAGTGCAAGCTTTGTTGCGTCGTTTGTATCCGCTTTCAGCACGTCATAAAGGGCGGTTATTGCAAGAGAGGTATTGACATCGTTATCAAGGGCATCGGTAAAGAGCTTTTTCAGCTCCCGGAATTTAGCCGCATCCGCTTCGCCCTCATTTTTAAGCTGAGCGATCTTTGCTATGAGTTTTTCAAATGCCTGAGAAGCATTATCGAGGTTTTCATAGGTGAAGACCAGCGACTTGCGGTAATGGGAGCCGAGGCAGAAAAAGCGGTAAGCCTTCGGGTCATATCCCTTTGATTCGAGAAGAGATACCGTCAGAAATTCGCCCTTGGATTTTGACATTTTGCCGCTGTTCGTATTGAGATGGAGCACATGAAACCAATAATTGCACCATTTGTGTCCAAGATAGGCTTCGGACTGTGCAATTTCATTTGTATGATGGGGAAATGCATTGTCAATTCCGCCGCAATGGATATCAAGCTTCTCACCAAGATGCTTCATGGAGATGCAGGAGCACTCAATGTGCCAGCCCGGATAGCCAACGCCCCAAGGTGAATCCCATTTCAGAGCCTGATCCTCAAATTTCGATTTTGTGAACCAGAGAACAAAATCGTTTTTATTCTTTTTGTTATCGTCTGCCTCAACGCCTTCTCTTACGCCAACCTCAAGGTCATCCTCGTCAAAATTGTTGAAAACATAATATTCCTTCAGCTTTGAGGTGTCAAAATAGACATTTCCGCCTGCGAGATAGGCATAGCCCTTTTCGATAAGTCCCCCAACAACTTTGATGAAATCATCAATGCAGTTTGTGGCAGGCTCAACAACATCGGGAGTTTTAATTCCCAGCTTTTCGCAGTCTGAAAAAAATGCGTCGGTATAAAACTGCGCTATCTCCATAACGGTCTTGTGCTCGCGCTTTGCGCCCTTGACCATCTTGTCCTCACCCTCGTCGGCGTCGCTTGTAAGATGTCCCACGTCGGTGATATTCATAACTCTTTTTACGTCATAGCCGATATAGCGCAGGTATTTTTCAAGCACGTCCTCCATAATATAGGTGCGCAGATTGCCTATGTGGGCAAAATGATAAACCGTCGGACCGCAGGTGTACATCTTCACTTTCCCCGGCTCGTTTGGTACAAATTCTTCCTTTTTCTTTGTAAGCGAATTATAAATAAGCATTTTTATTCTTCTGTCCTTTCGGTATCTTCACTATTTAATTTCTTTTCAAGCTCTGCTATCTTTTCTGCAAGCCTTTTCAGTTCATTTGCAACAGGGTCGGGAATATGCACCTGGTCAAGGTCATCCACCTTTACGCCCTCACGGCGCACCACCTTTGCGGGAATACCTACCGCTGTGCTGTTGTCGGGGATTTCGGTGAGTACCACGGCGCCCGCCGCAACCTTTGTGTTGTCGCCTATCCTCATAGGACCAAGCACCTTTGCGCCTGCTCCCACCATAACATTATTGCCAAGAGTGGGGTGACGCTTTCCAACATCCTTACCCGTTCCGCCCAGGGTAACGCCCTGATATATCATGCAGTCGTCACCGATCTCGGCGGTCTCACCTATGACGACGGCTGCGCCGTGGTCAATGAAGAGCCTTTTTCCAATGGTGGCACCGGGGTGGATTTCAATACCCGTAAAAAATCTTGCCAATTGGCTGACGGCTCTGGCGGAAAAATAATGCTCGGTGAGATAGAGCTTATGAGAAATTCTGTAAGCTAAAATCGCATGAAGTCCCGAATAGAGGAGTAATACCTCTGCATTGCTTTTTGCAGCAGGGTCGCGCTCGCGGAAGGTGTTAACCTCTTCCATAACATTTTCTGCTGCATTTTTAGCGTTTTCCGGCAAATGCACAAGTGCTTTTGCGCCTTTTTGAATATTTTTTGCAGTCTTTTTTCCGATGACTGCAGCACGGTCTGCAAGAGAATCAATGTCTCTTATCAGAGCATTCGTGTTGATCTTGATCTTCATAATCTACTCCAAAATCCAAAATGGAGATGCCGGGAAGAATAAAGCCTCCGTACCCGGGGGTACAGAGGCGCAATATGCACGATTCCACTCTGCTTACCGTCTTTGACGGCATCTCATAAGCCTTTAACGCAGCAATGCGACCGAGCCTAATGATGATAATTGACGCATTTTCGGCTCGGAGTCTCCCGGAGGCACAAGCCGCTCCTCTCCGCACCGTCGCTTTCAGCCCATGACGACAGTTCTCTGTTCGGTGGTTTTTCGGTTTCTTTCCGTTCAATGACCGCTTTTTAACATTATATACAACTTTTGAAGATTTGTAAAGGGTTTTTTCGAAAAAAATATGTGAAAATGTATTTAATGTTAAAAAAATTGCATTAAAATGGGCAAAAAAAGTTAAACAGAATAACAAAACAACAAAAAAACACTTGACAGAGGGGAAATTTAGTGGTATAATAGCAAAGAAATATGAACGGATGAGTAGTGCGTTTTATGAATAATGATGTAAAAAACGAAAATAAAAAGAAGTTTTCATTCGCACGGCTTTCGAGAGGAGCTCTCATTGCCTTGGCTTGCATTTTTGCCGTTCTTATTATTCTGGTTGGCGCACTTGTCGGCACTTTCTTTGCTCTTAAAACAGCGGGTAGAGCTTCGCTTGTTGATAGAAGAGAGGATGCCGGGCTTGAGTATGAATTAGATGCGGATGTTGTGACCTTTGAAGGCAAGCGATACAGCCCTCGAGATGATCTTACTACTTTCCTTTTTATGGGTGTGGATACCGGTCTGACAACACACATTATTGCCAACGATGTGCTCAGAAGGTTCACCGGATGGGCAGAAAAAAGCGGCATGACGCTTGAGGAATACTACGAAGATTGGGTAAAGAAACAAGAGGCTAAAGGTGAAAGCACCGATATCGCCGAGGTGTTCAAGATACCCGCTGAAAAGACAGGTCAGGCAGATGTTTTGCTTCTTGTGGTTCTTGATGAAAAAAACAAGAGCGCAGATATAATTTCTATCGACAGAAATTCGATGTCGTATTTCGAAGCTTTTGACTATAACGGTAACAGCATTGGTGCTTCCGAGGCACAGCTTTGCCTTTCGTATTCGTACGGAGACGGAGCACATGAAAGCTGCAAAAAAACAGTCAGTGCGGTTTCGGATTTTCTCTATGAAATACCGATCCATGCTTATTTTTCCATGAAATACATGGCGATAAGAGAAGTCAACGATGCGGTTGGCGGAGTTGAAGTAGAGATCAAAGACGACATGACGGTGGTGGATGAAAGACTAATTTGCGGTGAAAGAGTTCTTCTTGACGGAGAGCTGGCGGAAAAATACCTTACCGCAAGAATGAATGTCGGAAGCGGAACTAATGAAGAAAGACTTTCCAGACATAAGAATTATATAATGTCCTTTATAAAAAGTGCAATAAGTGCCGTAAAAAAGAATCCGGGGCTTCCTTTTGAGCTTTATAATAAAATTGCAGATAACAGCACGACCGATCTTTCGGTAGATGAAATCGTCTATCTTGCAACCCTTGCCACGGAGCTTGATATTTCTTTCCATTCAATTGAGGGAACGACCGATTCGAGCGGTGTGCTTGATGAATTCAGACCCGATGAGGATGCTCTTTGGCAGCTTATACTTGATACTTTCTATATTTGTGAGGAATAAATAAAAAATGGAGAATAGTGAAAGCACAAAAGGCAAGACAAAGAAGAAAAGTCTTGTGATTTGGGTGATCCTTTTCATTGTTTTCGTGCTTGTTGCGGCAGCTTGCATAGGTATGTGGGTATATCATCTTGTGTTGAGACGGGCAATGAGTGAGCTTTATAATGATGCGAGAGTTGAAATTGATGTCGTTTCCCCGCCTAGCTTGGGCGAGAATATCGGTGAGATGATTTCCGGCATTCTCGGTGCTCCCGATAAGTCGGCAGATGAAGATAATGATGTGTCCCCGCTTGCGAAGATCAATTTTTCTCTTTTGAAGCAGACCTCTCCCGATGTTTACGCTTGGATAGAGATCCCCGACACGGATATTGCATTTCCAATAGTTCAACACCCGAAAAATAACAGCTATTATCTGCGCAAAGCGATAAACGGAGCTTACGATATTACGGGATGTATTTATACTCAAAATTATAATTCCAAGGATTTTACCGATAAAAATACAGTTATTTACGGTCATTATATGGATGACGGAACAAAATTCGGCTCTCTGCTGTATTATATGGATGCAAAATTTTTCGAGACGCATCGGAGAATTGACATATATACCGAAACCGAATGGTTTACATATGAGGTCTTTGCGGCTGTTCCCTTTAATACAAGGCATATTTTGAAGTCTTATAAGGGGGACGGAGACCCACACAGAGCTTTTCTTGAGGAGGCTCTGTCTGTTACCGATGCCCGCGCTATCATAATGAAGGATGTGGAGATCGATCCCGATAAGGATAAAATACTGACTCTTTCCACTTGCCTTAAAACAGACACAAGGCGGTATCTTGTTATGGCAAAACTTGTGAAATCACAATTATGTGAATAATTAAAAAATATATTTTTTACTTAAAAGGAGAAAAAATCATGAAAAAACTCGTATCCCTTCTTGTTCTTACAGTGCTTGTTCTTTCTTCTATGGCAGTTTGTGTTTCCGCAAACGGAAGCCCCAGAGGAGAGATCACAAAGACTGTTGAGGCTAATCCCACAGTAGTTGATGCGGACGGCAATGTTGTTGAGAGCATCGACACAACCGGCGGCGCACTTACAGAGCTTACTCATCATGATGAGGCAGCTGACTATGTTCCCGATGAGGATCAGTTCCAAGAGCATTTCGGTCACACATATGATGACTATAAGTTCTTCGGTTCTTTCGACCTCAGACTTACAGAGCACGGTAAGAAGGTTGTTGGTAACGGTAAGCTTACAGGCGTTGAGATTACAATCAACATCCCCGGCATGACAGCTGCAAACAACCCCACAGTATTCTATTTTGATGTTGAGCATGATGTTTACCACATCATTGAGAATATCAGAGTTGAAGGTTCTGCTGTTACATTCATGGCAATGCCTCTTACAGCTGCAAACAGCTCCGCTGCTCTCGCATCTCTTGATGCTCTTACAGTAGCTACAGTTCTCAGCGCAGATGCTCCTCAGGTTTCCGATACAGATATCGGTCACTACGGCGTTATCTACACAGGCGCAATCACATCTCCCGCAACAGGTGTTCCCACCGCTGCATTCGTGATCGTTCTCGTTGTAGCTCTTGCAGGCGCAGCGTTCGCAGGCAAGAAGATCTTTGCAAAGTAATTAAAACATAAGTAATAATTTGGGATGATTCAAAGGCTTTTGAATCATCCCTTTATTTATTTAAATCTTGCTTTTTTTTACAAAAAAAGCACTTTTTGTGAAAAAAGCATTGACATTTGTAATTTTTTGATGTATAATGATACACATATTCTTGTATTTTTATGCTCATTTTTCGAGCAAAATACAAGAAAAAACATTATCCCAAACGGGAACAAGGAAAGGACTAACCATGAAAAACTTCAAAAGACTTTTAAGTGCATTTCTGGCTGTTATTATGTGCATCAGTGTGATACCTATGTCAGTATTTGCAGCCGCAGAGAACGGTCTCGGCAATTTTACGAAAAGAAATTCGTATAATTCAGAGCTGTTCACCGATGTTTCGGAATCAAATTGGTTCTATGATAATGTAAAAACAGCATATGAGCTCGGTTTGATGGTCGGAAAAGGAGAAAACACATTCGATACCGAGAGCGGTGTGACAATAGCTGAGACGATTACTATTGCCGCACGCATCCATTCGATTTATCATACCGGAGATGACTCCTTTGAAAAGAGCACACCTTGGTATGATGCGTATGTTGATTACGCAAAAACAAATGGCGTTTTGAAATATGAAGTAAGCGACTATGCAAAGGCAGCAACAAGAGCGGAATTTGCAGTTATTCTTGTAAATGCACTGCCCGATGAGGCTCTCGAGAGCGTAAATAAGGTCGCAGCAAACGCAATTCCCGATGTTAAGATAACGGATGCCTTTGGCGACGCTGTTTATAAGCTTTACCGTGCCGGTATTATGGTAGGCAACGATGAAAACGGCACCTTTGCACCCGCTTCCAATATCAAGAGAAGCGAAGTTTCTGCTATCGTTACCCGTATGGCAGACAGAGCTCTCCGCAGAGCGGTTCAGCTTGGCAAGGAGTACACTGTTTCCTTTGATATGAACGGACACGGCAGCCAGGTTTCTGCTCAGACAGTTTTTGAGGGCGACGCAGCAGTAAAGCCCGCTGACCCCAAGGCAAATAATTATAAATTCAAGGGTTGGTACACATCAGGCGGCGAGCTGTTTGATTTCAGCGCACCCATCACAGGTGACGTAACCCTTTATGCCGCTTGGGAATCCACCACAAATCATAATTTGTGGCTGCCTATCCTCGGCGAGCTGACACGCACATTTACTGTTAAGTTCGAGTCAAATGGCGGCTCTGCAGTGGCAGATCAGACCGTTATGAACGGTAAGACCGTCACAATGCCCGCTGATCCCACAAAGGATAACTATAATTTCATCGGCTGGTATACAGACGCAGCCCTCACCGAGGAATTTGACCCCACAACAGCGGTTAAGAAGAATATTACACTCTACGCAAAGTGGGTTAAGATTACATATACCGTTTCCTTTGAGACAAACGGCGGCTCTGCAGTGGCAAATCAGACCGTAGAACATGGCAAGACAGTAACAAAGCCTGCAGATCCCACAAAGGAAAACTTCACCTTCGCCGGCTGGTTCACAGATGAAGCCCTCACAGCAGAATATGACTTCACTGCAACCGTTACAAAGAGTATCACTCTCTATGCGAAGTGGGATGCTGTAGCAAATGGTTTTTCAGTTACTTTTGAAAGCAATGGCGGTACTCCAGTTGCAAGCCAGAATGTTAGTGCTGGTGGCAAGGCAATGTTGCCTCCAGAACCGGTTAAACCAGGTTTTATATTTACCGGATGGGCAACATCACCATTGGGTGGAACAATGTGGAATTTTTCACATTATGTTACTGAATCCATGACACTGTATGCAATATGGGCTACTGTTGCAGATGTTTCATTAGATACTCCTGATCCTGATGTCGAAATCTATTCCTTCAATACAGATGTTTATGATGTTTTGGTAGGAACATCTGACGAAGTAACTTTTACATCAGAAATATTTACAAATATTGAATTGTCCGACACGGATGTTTCTGTTGTAGATGAAACAGGTGCAATACTTGGTTATATGAATGATGACGGAATTAACGGGGACGAAACTGCTGATGATGGCATATACACATTGAAAAAAACATTCAAAGCTGATGCAGTAGGAAACACACTGTACCATGTAGCAGCAAAAGATGTTGTAAGTGAAACTATCAATATTGGTTATTATAGAGAATATACGAACGAAGACTTTGATATTGCTAATGCTGTTGTTTCTAATTTAAGAGTTGTTTCACAACCATTTATAAATGATGATTATACCGTTGATGTTGAAAAAGTTGAAGACCTTATGAATGCTATATCACTTTGTCTTGATGAAGAAAAAAACAATGGGACAGTTGCGGAATATAGCATCAATTTCAACACCGTAAAAATCGCTCTTAGCGAGGGTTATTTGTTTAACTACTCTGTCGAAGTTGCAGGAGTTTCAGCAGGTGGAACTCAAGTCTATGTTGCATCATATGCACCATTTGACAGTATAAGAAGAAATCCCGAAGAAGAAGCCCTGTATGATTCGGCGTTAGATGGAACTGCCGAAAATATAGGTAATACATTTGAGAAATATGCTTTCAACGGCAATTATAATTTAAACGACGTAACATTAGACTCACTAAAGCATATTTCTGATTATAAAGTGGTAATCTGGGGCGGACATGGGGGATACGATAGCAATATAGGTGGATATGGTTCCTCACTTATGACAGGACAACTTGTAGATGCTGACACATCGATAGAATATAGTGATGATATATCATCTGAACGAATTTTAGATAACTTTACGGCATCTGGCAGGAATACTTATTGTGTTACAGGTGGTTTCTTTGAAAAATATTTAGGAAACATGGACAATGCACTTGTGTATCTTTCGGCTTGTCATTCAGGTCAAGATATGATTGATGGTATCAGTCATAAATATCGATTAGCACAATCTTTTATTAATAAGGGTGCCAAAGCAGTTGTAGGAAATTCTGAGTCCATACTTTCGGTATACACATATGAAATGGAACGTGATACTCTAAATCGTATGTGTGCAAAATCAGATGACGTATATTATACATTGTCTGAAGCACTTGATTATGCAAAATCCCAAAACGGTCAGAATGACGGGACTTCACGCAGAGCCAGACCCATCATCTTCCCTCAAAATGATCAGAATGCGTTAGATTATCGTTTGGAAGAAACAACCACAGGCTCTATCTCAGGTAAAGTTATGAGTGCTGATGATTCTGTTGCAATTGATAATGCATTAGTTAGAATTTATCAGAATAACAGAGTTGTTAAAAGTGTAAGAACTGATGAACAAGGTAACTATAATATAGATTTACCTGCCGGAGAATATATTGTAAAAATCACCGCTGGTAGCTACAAGAGTGCAAAAATGGCTGTAACAGTAGTAGAAGATACAGTTACATACAATGAAACATTTTTACTTGTTCAGGTTGGTGATGAAATCGGTTATGCTAATGGAACTATCACAAATGCCTTAAATGCTCAGGCAGTTCCCAATGTAACGGTCAAAGTTCGCAGTAGTTGGAATAACCACACAGGATCTGTTATATATACTGCGACAACAAATGATGTAGGATATTATGAAATAGAGTATACTCCCGGATTATATACAATAGAGTTTTCTAAAGATGGATTTATTACAGGCTACAAAAATATTGTTGTAGGTGTATTGGGACTATTTGCACAAAATGCTATTATTTCTCCTGTAATGTCAGATGAAGAAGGCGAATATAGAGTTGTTCTTTCTTGGCGTGACAGCCCAAATGATCTGGATTCTCATTTGACCGGACCATTAGAAAATTCCGAGGAGCGTTTCCATTTGTACTTCCCACTTGCAGACACAATGGGAGCAAGTGAAAACCCTTATAGGGAATATGCAACATTGGATTGGGACAATACTCGAATCACTTATAACTCTGATCCAGAAACAGTGACAATTCACAAACAGATAGATGGTGTATATAGATATTCGGTACACGATTATTCAAATTCCGGAAATGCATCTAGCACCGCTATGGCAAATTCAAATGCTAAAGTCGATGTATATAAAGGCTCTGTGTTGATAGGAACATATCATGTGCCCAATATAGCTGGAACGATTTGGACAGTATTTGAATTATCCGGAGATACTTTTACACCTATCAATAGAGTTGGCAATGGAGGTACTAGCAATATAACATTGTACAGTTTGCGAGGAGGATTATCCTCAACTGAAAATATGACTGCTTATGACGAAAGTATTATTGTATCAGATATTGTAGAAAAAGACTAATAACTATTGCTCTCACTTAAGTACAAAATATAAAGTTTTAGTGGAAGCTTAGTAATAAATTTTAGTATTAAAAAATAATCTCCTAATTACCATAAATAGGGTGATAAAAAATCTACAAAATACTATTACAACAAATATTGCTTGACAAAACGGTATTTATATTGTATAATATAGAAAGCAGACAGGAGTGTCGCAGAAATCCTTTTTCTGCGACACTTATGGCTTTTAAGGAGTTGATAAAATGAGCAAGGTAACTGAAAGCTTTGGAACGATGGTCTTTAACGAGACTGTTATGCGTGAAAAGCTTCCGAGAGAGATGTACAAAAAGATGCAGGCGACCCTCAAAAAGGGCAAGAGGCTTGATATTGAGACTGCAAACGTTATTGCAAATGCAATGAAGGACTGGGCTATTGAGCGCGGAGCCACCCATTTTACACATTGGTTCCAGCCGATGACGGGGGTTACTGCCGAAAAGCACGACAGCTTCATCGAGCCTGCGGCAGACGGCAAAATAATTATGGAATTTACCGGCAAGGAGCTTGTCAGCGGTGAATCTGATGCCTCTTCTTTCCCCTCCGGTGGTCTCAGAGCTACCTTTGAGGCGAGAGGCTATACCGCTTGGGACCCCACCTCCTTTGCCTTTATCAAGGATAATACCCTTTATATCCCCACCGCATTCTGCTCCTTCGGCGGCGAGGCTCTTGACGGAAAAACTCCGCTCCTTCGCTCGATGGAGGCGCTGAACCGTGAGACACTTCGCATTCTCCGTCTCTTCGGAAATGAGGAGGTTACGGCGGTGAAGGCTACTGTAGGCGCAGAGCAGGAATATTTCCTCATCGACGCCGATGCTTTTGAGCACCGCCCCGACCTTATTTACACGGGCAGAACACTTTTTGGTGCAAAAGCACCCAAGGGACAGGAGCTTGACGACCATTATTTCGGAATAATCAAGCCGAAGGTCAAGGAATTTATGGCAGAGCTTGATGAAGAGCTTTGGAAGGTTGGCGTTCTTGCCAAAACAGAGCATAACGAGGGCGCACCTTGCCAGCACGAGCTTGCCCCGATCTTTGCCACCACCAATATCGCAACAGACCACAATCAGCTCACAATGGAGCTTATGCAGAGGATAGCAAGAAAGCACGGCATGGTCTGCTTGCTCCATGAAAAGCCCTTTAAATGGGTTGCCGGAAGCGGAAAGCATAATAACTGGTCGCTTTTAACCGATACGGGCGCAAATCTTCTTGAACCGGGAGACACTCCTTTTGAAAACGCACAGTTTTTGCTTTTCCTTACTGCCGTTATAAAGGCGGTTGACGATTATCAGGAGCTTCTCAGAATTTCTGTTGCGTCTGCGGGCAATGATCACCGTCTCGGAGCTGCGGAAGCTCCCCCTGCGGTAGTTTCCATGTTCCTTGGTGATGAGATAACTGCGGTCCTTGAAGCTATTGAGAACGAAAGCACAGCCAGTGCAAAGGACAAAGAGATGATGAAGATCGGTGTTCATGTTCTTCCCAAGTTCCCCAAGGCCTCTTCGGATAGAAACAGGACATCTCCCTTTGCCTTTACAGGAAATAAATTTGAATTCAGAATGCTGGGTGCATCCGCATCCATTGCAGATGCAAATATTGTACTGAATACCGCCGTTGCCGAGGTTCTCGGAAAATTTGCGGACGAGCTTGAGGGAGCGATAGATTTCAGCTCAGCTCTTCATGACCTCATCCGCCGCACCGTTATCGAGCACAAGAGGATACTCTTCAACGGAAACGGATATGATGATTCCTGGATAGATGAAGCGGAAAAGAGAGGACTTTCCAATCTCCGCACCACTCCCGATGCACTTGCGCATTATCTTGACGAGAAAAATGTTGCTCTGTTTACCGGTAATAAGGTGTTTAGCGAGTCCGAGCTTAACGCACGCTATGAGATTCATCTTGAAAGATACGCAAAGGTGCTGAATATCGAGGCAAGAACGATGGTGGGCATGGTACGCACCGCTATTTTGCCGGCGGTATCAAAATATATCCGCGAGCTTTCTGAGGCTGCTCTTGCCGCAAAGAGCTTTTTGGCAGAGAGCGAACTCAGCTTTGAGGAAGAGACTGTCTCGTCTCTTACCGAGCTTTCCTCAAAGACATATGCATATGTCAAGATGCTTGAGAGCGCAAATGACGCAGCAAAAGCCCTTTCCTGCTCAAAGGAGAAGGCAGAGGCATACTGCGGCAGCGTGCTTCCCATAATGGAGGAGCTGAGACAAGCCGTTGATTCTATGGAGAAGCTTGTTCCTGCGGAGATCTGGCCATATCCCACATACGGAAATATCCTTTTTGGAGTTAAATATTAAAAAACGGGCTAAGTTGATGGCTTTCTAAAAAGCTTTCGATTTAGCCCCTATTTCTCTGTTGTTTTTCATTGTTAAACAGTAATTTATCGAGGTGTGGGGTGTTTCGCCTCTGCGGAGGCGACAAGCG
>CAYPKQ010000041.1:0-15348 GCA_964411355.1 uncultured Lachnospiraceae bacterium | reverse complement strand
ATCATTTGAAAATCACGAATATTTCACGTCTTTTGTGGGACGTCGAGGACGCCGTCCCCTACAGAATTATCTTGAAATTTTTTCTCATTCTACAACGCATTAAATATTAATTTAGCGTTGAAAGCCTCATCCGTCTCGTCAATGGCATTCGCCGGCCGAGTCGCCTTCAAGCAACGATATAAGTGCCTCTCCGCTAATGGTATCATCCATATTAAATCGGCGCAGAAATCTGAGAGAGCTCATATCTCCCATTTTCACTATGTTTATCCCACTCTCCACCGTAACGCTGACTTGGGCACCCATTTCCGCCAATACCGAATCTGCAAGCGGTGTACATTGTCCGTGAGGATAAACGATAACGCAGCACTCATTACCAATCTCGCTTTCAAGAAGCGTCTTTGATATAAAAAAATCATTCCTTATGGCTTTTATATAGTCCTCATCGCTCTCATTTTCCTTCTGAAGCATTCCATGCCGAGGATCCTCGTCAAGCTCATTCTGATGCATATCGTAGGTATGGGACTGAAAATCGAACAGTCGGCTTCCGTATGCCATCCTTGCAGCTTCAAGGCTGAAATGGGGATATATGGGAACTCCCGTATCCTTATAGGTATTGCACCCGATAGTCACACCAACAACGGCAACCGTCGCCTTTTGACCATATTTTTCAAGAATAGGCGCCCCGAGAGTAATGTTTGAGAGATAGCCGTCGTCAAAGGTTATAAGAATCGGCTTTTCGGGGAGCGGAGTCCCCTCTTTTACATACCCGATAAGATCCCCAAAGAAAACAGAGGTATATCCCGCTTCACTCAAAGCCTCTATCTGCTTTTCGAAAGCATCGACCGTGATGACGGTCGAGCTTGATTCCTCTTTATTCTTCGTCAGAGCATGATACATCAATATCGGTATTTCAAGCTCTGCTCTCGTATCGGTTTCGGGAGCGGAAGGATCATTTACGGCAATGACTTCGGTTACAACTGTGACTTCCGTTTCACTTATAACTTCCGTTTCGGTAAAAATTTCCGTCTCCATTACGGTTTCGGTTATTTTCTCTTCGCTCTCTGTTTCAAAGGTGAATACCGTCTCGGCAATTTCGGTATGCAAAAGCTCTGCAGTATCGCTGATTTCACTTATACTCACAGAAGTTTGCTCCACTGTTTCTTTTTCTGTTTCATCGGCGGTAGTCAGGAGAGGTTCAACCTTTTTCGGAGGGTCTTTTCCCATCTCAAAAAAAGCATAAAAGCCGCAAAGAGCAACACATGCCGCCGCTATTATAAGCAATATTTTTTTCAAATGAAAATTTTCCTTTTAACGGTATTTTTTATAGAAACGTTTTGTAGTCCTCATAATTTTTCTTCAAAAGCTTAGGGGTGTCAAGTCCATAGGGGCAAAGTGAACGACATTTTCCGCATTCGATGCAATCCTCGATCTTCTTCATCTTTGCCTGTCCCGCCTCTGTAAGATGAGGTGCGGCAGGAGAACGACGGAGAAGAAGCGACATTCTTGCGCAGTTGTTTATTTCAATACCCACGGGGCACGGCATACAATAACCGCAGCCACGGCAAAAATCGCCCATCAGCTCTGCCCTGTCATTCTCAATAAGTGCCTTTATTTCATCGGTAAGAGCGGGGACATTCTCACTATATGAGAGAAATTCATCAAGCTCGCTCTCTTTTTGTATTCCCCAAATAGGTGCAACGGGAAATTTTGCAAGATATGCATAAGCAGCGTCCGAGCGAGTGATAAGACCGCCCGCCAGCGCCTTCATACAGATAAAACCAACATCCTTTTCCTCGCAAAGACGCACAAGAGCCTCTTCATGCTCGCCCGCAAGATAGGAAAACGGAAACTGAAGAGTGTCATAGAGTCCGCTCAGCACCGCCTCCTCAGCCACCTTTATTCGGTGATTGGTAAAACCGATAAAGCGTATAAGTCCCTTTGCCCTCGCTTCAAGCATAGCTTCATAAAGTCCGGTTCCGTCGCCTGGCTTTGGACAAAATGAAGGATTATGAAATTGATAAATATCAATATGATCGGTTTTCATAAGAGAAAGACTTGTGTGGAGATCACGCCAAAAGCCTTCTACACTTGTTGACATAGTTTTTGTTGATATGATTATATTTTCTCTCACATCCGAGAGTGCTTCGCCGATCTTTTCCTCGCTGTCGCTATATACACGTGCGGTGTCAAAATAATTTATGCCGCCATCATATGCACGTCGGAGTATCTTTTTTGCGTCTTCCATATTTCTTCTCTGAATGGGAAGTGCTCCGAATCCGTTTTTAGTCACAAGCAGATTTGTTCTTCCAAGACGTATTTTCTCCATTTTTATCTCCATATTCTATAAAAAATTCTTTGGAAAATTAAGGAAACACAAGCTCTTTACAATTATATCATATAGCGCAGAAAATGTCAATTTGATTTTTCATAATGAATATTTACGTTTTTTGGTCGAATCTATCCCACATATATCTTTTTTCTGTCTGCAGTTCTTTAACCGTAAAGCCGAAATGGGCTTTGAATGCACGGGAAAAGCTTGAAGCATCGGGATAACCGCAAAGAGCTGCAACCTCAACTGTTGTCATTCCCTTTTCGATATATTCGTATCCCGCCTGCATCCTTATCTGAATGAGGTCATCCTTCATCGAACAACCAATTATTCTTTTATATGTTTTTGAAAGGTGACTTCTCGAATAATTAAGCTTATTTGCTATTTCTCCCATTTTACATTCATTCATATAGTTGGTTTCGATAAATGCCCTTGCCTTGTGGACTACAAGCTCGGGAGTGAATTTTTCATCACTGAACAGCTCAATATAGAGTTCAAAAAGAAGTGCCGATAATTTATATTCTCTCATAAGAGGCATACTTTCGGTTTCGATCATTTTGTAAAAAACATCGCCTTCATAGTGAAAAACCGATGGTAAATGCTTGAAATGCTCGCTTTTTTCTCCATTGAAGCCTATCCATATATAGGACCAGGGATCGTCCTTATCTGCAACAAGGCTGTATTTTTCACCCGGAAAGGTTATGACGCAATCACCCTTTTGGGCGATATATTTCTTCCCCTTTTTGATAAGCGTACCCTTTCCGCTTCTGATATAGTGAATAAGGGTATGGGGACGCAAACCTATGCAGCAAGCTCCGCTTCTTCTTTGCTCCTGACCGAGATTAACAGGATTGAGATCTTTAAATCCTTGGTCGAAAACAAATATTTTTTGCATTTTTCACCCCTCCATTTTTTTGCGAAAAATCACACATTTTGCATTGTACATTTGAAAGCCCCTTAAAAATCAAGGCTTTTCGGTCTTGCATTTCCTCGATTATAGCATGATTGCACACATTTTGCAATAGACTTTGACAAATTTATTCCTTATAATTATTGTGAATCACATCAAACCCATTATAGTTACAGGAGTAAAAAATGAAAAAACGCATTTATTATTTTTCGATCATTTTGTTAGTAATTATACTTTCCGCTTGCGGAGAAAAAGCCGTAAAGAAATCCGACTTTTTCGATGATTATGTTATCGTAAGAGGAAGTCAGAAATTTGACGCTGCCATCATAAAAAACGCAATTTCAGAGAAAAACGGTGCAGAGCTTGAGATTCTGAACAGTTGGCTGGGCAAAGGTGAGACCGAGCAGGCAAAGGAGATCCTCATAGGCGACACGGGCAGAACCGAAAGCACTGAAGTCCTTGAAGGGATGAGAACGGGTGATTACGCCGTAAAGCAGAATGGCGATAAGATCGTTATCGCAGGCGGCAGTGTCAATGCCACCCTCGAAGCAATAAAATATTTTACCGAGAGCTGCATAAGCGAGGACGGAACCCTGACCATCCCGTCCGAAGGCTACTCGGTAAAGGGCGAATATCTCTTTGATAGCCTTACCATCGGCGGCATCCCCGCTTCCGAATTTAAATTCTATAATGCAGGAAGTCTGTCGGACGGCAGAGAAATGTTCGATTGGTTTGCCGATACCGCAATAGGTGCCGAGATGGAGGTTGCAAAGGAGCTGAAGGAAGGCGAACATTACATTATGTATGATGATACTTCCTTTATGGCTTATGAATTTGAGATAAAGGTTGAGGGGGGAAACCTCATCATTCTCGGAAGCTTCAACACGGTAAGGGACGCCATGCAGTATTTTATGGAAACGTACATACCCGCCATCGCAGAAAAGGGCAAAACTTATGACATTACGGAAAAAGACAACATTCTTGTCACTACCGAGGAAAAGGAGATCTACACAAAAGATCAGCTCTATAAGGCTCTCGAGGAGATCTATAACGACAATGAACGCTTCATTATAGGTCAAGAAGGAGACCAGGACAAAACTGCAAACGAAACAATAGACGATTTCTATAAGAGTTCAGGCAAAAAGCCCGCTCTTATCGGTCAGGATCTTGGATGTTACGGTTTGGTGCTTCGTGAGGTGGATAGATCCTTCTGGAGCCATGTTATATGCGAATATGTTGACTATGCCGCAGAGGGCGGAGTTATAACCTTCAGCTCCCATTGGCGAAATCCCACCGGTAATTTCGAATACACTTGGGCAGACTGCCGAGGTAAGCTTGGTCATGAGGAAAAATGGGTCGAGCTTCTTACAGACGGAACAGAGCTCAATGCAGAATTTATGGAACAGCTCGATACCGATGCACTTTTTCTCAGTGCACTTCGCGACAATGGAGTTCCGATAATTTGGCGTCCTCTGCACGAGCAGAACGGCTCCTTCTTCTGGTGGTGCATCGAGCAGGAGGACGGTTATGTCCTTGACAGCAGCTATTTTGTAAACCTATGGAGATACGTTTACGAATATTATACCGAGGAATGGGGTCTTGACAATCTGATTTGGGAATTTGCGCCAAACAAAACAAACGGCAGAAATTACGAGGACGTTCTTTATTGCTATCCGGGCGACGAATACTGCGACCTTGTGAGCCTTGACTGGTATCTCGGCGGCGACTATAATCTGAATGATGACGGAAAATCATATGAAAAACTGATGAGTGTCGGCAAAATAACGAATCTCAGCGAATTTGGTCTTTCAGACGCTCTGCAGAGCGAAGAGCCTCAGTATCAGGAAAGAATATTTAATTCTATGAACCTTCTTGAGGACGTGATCCTCAGAATGGTTGATGAGGACGGCTATAAAATGGCGTATCTGCTCACATGGACCGTAGGAAGCCGTGACACCATCGGATGTATGATGCGCGCCGACCGGCTTATGAACAGCGGTTATATAATCGACCTTACAGAGATGAAGGAAATTCTCGATTCTTATAAATAATTTTAAGCCGTAAAGCTATAAACAGTAATTTAGCGAACTGTAGGATACCGATTAAAAATGAGCCGTCCCCTACAAAATACATCTTCAACAGTTCGATAAATTACTGTTTTTTGAATAAAGATCAAGTATATTTCCCTGTTTTGGGGTCAAATTTATCCCACATATGGCGTTTTTTAGTCTGGAAATCCTTCACGGAAAAGCCGAAATGTGCTTTAAAAGCTCTCGAAAAGGTAGGCGCGTCGGGGTAACCGCATAGCTGTGCCGCCTCGGCAGTTGTCATGCCCTTTGCAATATAGTCATATGCGTGTTGCATCCGCACCGCAATAAGAGTCCATTTCAGCTGGCTTCCGGTTACCTTTTTATAGAGCTTTGAGAGATGACTTCTTGAATAGCCAAGTGTTTTTGCAATTTCCTCCACCCTGCATTCGTTCATGTAGTTGGCTTCGATATATGCTCTTGCTTGAAGAGCAACCTGCTTTGGTAGCAGCTTTTCCGTGGAAAAAAGCTCACGATAAAGCTCAAGGAGAAGAGCTGAAAGGCTATATTCCCTCATGTAAGTGATCTTTGATGTATCTATCATTTTATAAAAAAGATCGCCTTCATAGTGGAAAACGCTTTTGAGGCGTGAAAAATGCTCACTTTTTTCACCATTAAAGCCTATCCATATATAAGACCATGGCTCTGTGGCATCCGAAATAAGGCTGTATTTTTCCCCGGGAAAAGTGAGAACGCAATCGCCGGCAGAGGCAGTATATCTTTTACCGTTTTTTTCAAGGACACCCTTACCGCTTCTGATATAATGTATCATAGTGTAATCTCTTATACCGGTATAGACTTTATCTGCCCAGCAAGCCTCTTGTCCAAGTATCAGTGGATTCATATCGTGAAAGCCATAATCAAAAACGTATATTTTTTGCACAAAAATCACCGCCTTTTTGAAAAATAACACATTTTGCTATTTCAGCAAACTCAAAGCCAATTATATCAAGGCTTTACAGATCGATTATAACATAAGATGACACATTTTGCAATAGACTTTTGTGAGATTATTTTTTATAATTATTTTGTAATAACGGATGAGTGCATTTTCATCCGAAAAAAAGGAGAAAGGAAATGAAAAAAAGCAGGATCTTATTTTCCCTCATCATTTTTTGCCTCATTTGCGCTTCTCTCTGCATAACGGCAGCAGCAACTGAGGAGACCTTCGACACAAGCGTAACAGCTTACGAAAACACTAATTTTTCGGTAAGCCTCGATGTTACGGAAGGCTCGCCCACCAAGGGCACTCTCACCATTGCCTATAACGGCAATGATACACAGCTTTATCTTGACAATAAAGATGCAACTCAAATGGTTATCTATGCAAATTTCATGGCATGGAAAGCAGTTTGGGAAGACAGCGTTACAAGAATCGTTGTAAGTGGATTCTCGGATAACTATGTAAGAATGCAGAGCTGTGCTTCGATATTCGCAAGCTGGCCCGAGCTTATAAGTGTCAGAATAGAGCCTGTTGATAACGGAAAGCCTTGGAACTTCCGTAACTATTGGATGAGCTACGGTTGGTTCTATAATTGTCCCAAGCTCACAACCGTTAGTATCGGCGGTGATGAGACCACGGGAGTTGTTGATCTTTCGGGCTGGGGCAAATATTACAGAACATGGTCGCAAATGTTCAGAGCTTGTCCCTCGATAACAAAGGTCATTCTTCCTACAGCCCTTATAGATGAAGCCGGAACCGGTTCTAACGCAAAGGCGGCTGGAATACATGAATATATGTTCCTCGGTGCATCTGCACTTAATGATATCGAAATTCCTTCATGGGCAACTGCGATAGAGCAGTATGCCTTCACAGGATGTACTTCTCTTGAAGAAATCGCAATTCCCGGCTCTGTTGCAACCATCGGAACAAGTGCTTTTTCAAGCGGAACGATCAGCAAGGTTGCATATAGTGCGCCGACATCTCTCAAAAATGTTACATTTGAGAACGGTGTTGAAACCATTGGAACAAATGCGTTCAAGAACTGTACCGCACTTGTGGGTTCAACATTCACAATAGGTGATGAAAAGGTAGAAAAAACAGGTATCGTTCTTCCCGCATCGGTAACTACGGTAAGCGCAGGAGCTTTCAGCGAAACAGCTATCGCAGCAGTTAAGCTTCTCGGCTCTGATACAGTTATCGAGGCAGGCGCACTTCCTTCGGGAACTGTTGTTTACTGCCCAAATAAGGATCAGCAGGCAGCACTTGCCGCAAACGGATATACTGCCGAATATTATGTTGAAACAGTAAGCTCCGGCTATCAGACAAACCCAAGCGATGAGAGTATCATATGGTACACATGGAAGCTTGATACCGAAGGAACTCTCACGGTTACAAGCAACGGCTATGATGTTGCGGGTAGCAACAGCTATACTTCCTTTAAGACATGGCGTGCAGGAGTTGATAACAACCTCGTCAAAAACATAGTTTTCACGGGCAAAACTCAGTACGGAAAGATCATCTGGCAGCATTATACTCACATTCTTTCCAATTGGCCAAATGTTGAAACGATAACACTTTCAAGCTATACATACAGGCTTAGCAACGGTTGGACAGGCTCGGGTATGTTCCAGAACAACCCCAAGCTCACAACAGTTTATTTTGGAGATTCCGAATATAATGCAGAGGGAAATATCAATCTCGCTCATCTTACCGAATTGATAGAAGGTAGCACGGGTAAAATAGTCGGTGCAAACACATTTAACGGATGCGCAGCCTTCAGCTCAATAAACCTTCCGAGCTTTGTCACCACTATCGGTGCAAGCGCATTCAAGGGATGTACAAATCTCACATATATTGAGCTTCCCGCAGCGCTCACAAGCATCGGCGCTTCTGCCTTTGCAGGCTCGGGAATCGAAACTGTGAGAATCCTCTCAACAGACACGGAGAATTTCACAATTAACTCAAGTGCATTTGATGATGTTACAGCCATAAATGCCTATGTTTACAGCAACGCAATGAAAACTCTGCTCGTTGACACATACGGCTTTACAGCAGATAATGTCAGCGTTATCCTTGAGGGCAGCTTCGGCGACGGAAGCCTTGATTGGGAGATCGCAGACGGAGTTCTCACCATCTCGGGCGAGGGCGAATCACTTTCCTTTGGCGATTCTGTAACAGCAGATGATCTTTCCCTCATTCCTTGGATAGGAAATGCAAAGGAAATCACAAAGGTGGTTATCACAGCTCCTATAACTGCGGTGTCCGACTATGCTCTTGCAGGTCTTACAAATCTTAAATCTGTTGAAATTCCAAATACTCTCACAGATTTTAATGCAAAGGGACTTTTCTATGGCGCAAACGGTCTTCTGAGCGTTTATGTAACAGGCTTTGAGGCAGAAGAAGGCGTTATCGACCTTTTCTACGGAACTGCATTCTCCTTAGAGCTCTTTGACGGATGCGCAATAGACGCTGTAGTATATCTCGGAAAGCTCACAAGCTTTGATTTTATAAATTCTTGGACAGAGTCACTTTCCTCTCTCGGTATCTGCACATATCCTACGAGCACACTTGCAACGGCTATTCGTGCAAGAGATGATATTTCTCTCACATATCTCCCCGAAACTCACGATAGCACCCTCACAAGAAGCGGTGCAACAGAGGGCGGAGATAATTTCTCCTGGGTATATGACGATGCAACAGAAACCGTAACCTTTACAAGCGTTTCAGCACTTTTCAGAATTTATAAGACAAACGAAGCCAATTGGGTTGCTTGGAAAAACGTCTGGACAGATGCGGTAAAGCACGCTGTTATTTCCGAGAACACCACCAGCGTTTTCATAAACTGGTCAAGTAGCGGTTCATTCTTCAGAGATATGAAGGCGCTTGAGAGCGTTCATTTTGAAACGAGCGCAAATCTTTATATCAGAAATACTTCCTCCGCAGGTCAGGGTATGTTTTACGGTTGCTCTGCGCTTAAAACAGTCAGCAGCGGTGCGGATGATACTCGAGATAACGTAATCGACCTTTCAAGATGGCTGTCATTCCAGAATGATGCTTCGGGAATGTTCTATGGATGCAGCTCCATCGAAAAAGTGATTCTTCCCGAGAGAATGGATAATCAGAATTCTCCGAAAATTGACTTTGTAGTTGCAGACAATATGTTTAACGGATGCACCTCTCTTAAGGAAATATTCATCCCCGAAAGCATGAATGCTATCAAGGCAAATGCTTTCAAAGGCTGCATAGGTCTCGAAAAGCTCGTCATACTCAATCCCGAATGTGATCTTTCGGCAGCAGACACCGCATTCCCAGCAAGCGAAAATCTCACAATTTACGCTATGTCAAGCAAGGTAAAGACCGATATTGAGGCGCTGGGAATAGCAAATACCAAGGTCGTAAACCTTGGTGAGGCAATAAACGCCGAAGGCTTCAGCATCAGACTGAATTCCTATAACGGTCTGCGCAGTATCTTCTCATTTGACAGTCTTGCCAATGAAAATATTGAAAAAATGGGACTTTCTCTTAAGGAATACGGAGTTCTTCTCTGCTCCGAGGATTCTTATAATGCTGCAGGCAGCGCAGAGCTTATAAATCATAAGGGAAGCTATATCACCACGGCAAGTGCGATCAAAAAGCTTGTTGTTTTTGACGGTGAAAAATATGCAAAGCTTCTCGATAGCACAAAGATCCCCGATGCAGACCCCAACAAGCTCTATTTTGCGGCAACGGTCGTAAATTACAAAGACAATTTCATGAGCAATGTTTATGCAAGCGGCTATGCGGTATATACCGATAGCGAGGGCAACGATTATATCGTTTATTCGGACTACGGAATGACAAATCCAGATTATGAATTCATCAGTCTCTATACAATGACCATGAATATGTATATTGGCGGTGCGGACATGACGGGTGCTGACGAGGTTGCAGTCTGGAACACGGTTCTTCAGGGGGCTGTAGATGGCTATTATGAAAAGGCAACGAGCACCGATGGCATAAGCGTTACCGTTGTCAGCCACCTTGAGAAGAATTATGCATTTGTGAGAAGCGAAAACGGAACTGCGCTCACAGATGAGATCGTTTCCGCAGCAATTTCCGAAGCAGCCTTTGAGGGTGAGCTTGAAAATAGCTTTGCTGTTGAAATTGACGATATGGGCACCACCGCTCCCACACCCGTTGCAAAGGCAACTCTCAATCCCACGGTAACTACTCCCCAAAAATACAGTAACGCCGATAAGGCACAGCACTGTCAGAGCCTTTGCACCGACGGAACTTACATTTATTATTCCTTTACCGGAAAGATAGTTAAGGTCAGAATAAGCGATGAGGTGGAGGTTGGTACAGTTACCGTTGACGATGATATCAATCAGTTCAGCGCTCACATAGGAAATCTCATTTGCCATGAGGGCAAGCTCTATGCCTCTGTTGGCTTCTGGTATGCGAGCAAGGCTTATATCGGAATTATAAATACCGATGATATTGTTGGAGACGTCAGCACAAAGGATGTTATGACAGCAACTTATTATAATGAAGACAGAAACATAACACTCTTTGAGGGAACGGACAAGGAAACTGCCGACACCTTCCATGGCGGCGAAGATATGCTCGACAGTATTACGGTTGGCAAGATCCCCGGCGGCGGATTTATACTCCCCGACGGAAGCGTTATCGAAGATACTAACGATTATCTCGTATTCGCGGCAGGCTCTGCTTATAAGCATCCCACAAAGAGACATGACGATGATTATATCAGACTTCGTTTTGTGACCTTTGATGATGTTCTTGAAAACGCAGCTCCCCTTGACAGCGCAAGGATCGAGAGCGAGGAGGATTATGTAACTCAAAAACATACTGCCTTTGTTTATGCGGGTTCAACCTGCGTTCAATGCGTAGCATACGATAAGGACACGGGAGACTATCATTTTGCAACCTACGGCAGAGATGCAGGACTTGACGACACATATCCCGACTATGATTATTTCGTTGCAGATGGCTCGCAGAAGCTTTATCTCACCGAGATCTACGTTGGTCAGAACACTCCCGAGGACAGCGAGATATATGAGATCTCACGCGAAAGAGCTTCCAAATTCAAGGACAGAGACGACCTTGACAGAGACGGCGACACAGAGGAGCAGATGCTCGGCTGGACAATGGAGCTTCGTTGCGTATGCGGAAGACAATATATAAGCAACCATGATGCTATCGACTATGATAACAGCGGCTATGCCGGCAGAATTTGCGGTATGCATCATCCCGCCATGGGTGACCAGGGTATTGCATCCCTCGGCAACGATTATTTCTATGTGTCCTATTATAATAATGACACCATCGACGGCGTTACATATTTCGGTCAGGATGCTCAGCTCTATAGTCTCCGTCGCTATAACGGCGCTTGGACATTTGTAAGAATAAACTGAAACAAATAATTTTACTTTACCATTGACTTCCCGATCCTGCAGTGATATAATCATTGTGGGATCGGAAAATAAATTTTTAGATAAACAGCAATTTAGCGAACTGTAGGATACCGATTAAAAAATGAGCCGTCCCCTACAAAAATTCGTTATCGCCTGTTCGATAAATTACTGTTTACACAAAAAACACTAAAGTGAGGCAGATTATGGATAAGAAAATCAGTATTGCAATAGGTGCTCTTCAGCGCAAATTCGGAGATATGAGAGCCATCGAAATAGCCAAGGAAATAGGTGCGGACGCCATCGATTTCGACACTTCCTGCGGCAGATGGGACTACCGCTGTGAAGGACAGATATATTCGAAAAGCGACGACGAAATTTGCGAATATTTCACAGCACTTCGCCGCCGCGCGGATGAGATCGGAATTGAAATAGGTCAGACACACGGCAGACTTGTTGCTTTTAATCGGGACGAGGAATATAATGCCGCTCATCTAAAAAATGCACGAATTGACTGCATGGTGGCAGGTATTCTCGGCGCAAAGGACGTTGTTATGCACAATGTTTCAACACACAGGATGGGAACAGAAGCCGTGCGCGAGGATTATAATAAGCTGAGCGTGGAAATGTTTTCAGCCGTTATCCCAATGGCTAAAAAATACGGTGTAAGACTCGCCACCGAGACCTTTGGCGATTCGGATAAGTATCAGTGCGTTGATTTTTACGGTCAGATGGATGAATTTCTCATCAACTACAACAAAATTGCCGCAATGGAGGATTTTGCAGATCACTTCAAAATGTGCGCAGACACGGGACATTCAAACAAGGCAATGCGTTTTGGCGAGCCGACTCCCGCAGATTGCATTAGAATGATGGGAAAAAATCTTACATGTCTCCATCTCAACGATAATGACACCTTCACAGATCAGCATAAAACCCCCGGAATGGGAACGATTGATTGGAAGGATGTTTTTGACGCTCTTGATGAGATCGGATATAAAGGAAATTACAATATGGAGCTTGAACTTGCCCATTATGGCGATAATTTTATTGTTGATCTTGCTGAATTCTCCATAAAGGTTCTTCGTCATATGCTGACGGAACGTTACGGCAAATAATTTTGGATATCCAAAAACAGCGTCGGGTTCAATCGGTTGGCTCGCAATATCAAATCCTACGGATTTGAGGGGTTCAAGTCGTGAAATACTCATGCAACACAAAGGCACACCATTTGGTGTGCCTTTGTGTTGGTGGGGCATCAGTGACGAAATTCGAACTTTTATTGTTCGAATTATTTGATTCTGCGTTGGTTAGTTCCTCAAGATCTTGTTTCATCTCGGGGTAAGTCACCTGTTTAGTTTCTCTTAAATTATAATATATGACGAGCCGATCGTCAAATAAATACACAGCATTGATGAAAGTATCTATTATTTGTTGCCTAAATTCTTCGCTTTCTATATTACCGTTTTTGAAAGCACTCAACCACTTAACATAATCCTCTTTTGAATAAGCATTCTTACTCGTAATTTTGAGGTTTGCGAGGTCGATTTTCATTTCATCAATTTGAAAACTCAAATTTTCAATCTTTTCGTTGAGCTTTTTTACCAAAAGGGCATTGCCTGCATTTTCTACCATCAAATCGACGGAGGCATTTACTTCTCGTTCAGCTTTTTCAATTGCTTTTTCGAGTTTGGAAACATTATCGGTTGAAAAATCTTTTTTATATTGCTCTACAAGCTTATCTGCAATATAATCAATTTTCTTGGGAGTCAGCACATAGTTCAAAGTGTTTTCAACTACATACCTTTCGAGAAATTCTTTTTTCTCATTTCTTTTCTTACAAGTGTGGTGCTTTTTACGGGTAGCGCAGGTGTAATAGTGGTGAACAGTTCCGTTTTTGCTTTTTCCGCTTTCACCAATCATATTAGCTCCGCACATACCGCAGAACAATTTTCCTTGAAGCTGGTATCTTACTTTTGCTTTTGACGCTGCAGGCGCTCGTTTGTTTGCTTCGATTCTCGCATTTGCGGCATAAAATGTAGCATCATCAACAATTCTCGGGTACATTTGTGGGAGCTCTTCCCCGTCAAATGAGTATTCACCGATATATTTTTTATTTTTCAGAAGATTATGAAGACTTCCGGGACTGAATTTTGAATTAAAACGAGGCTTCAAGCTTGTGGAATTTAAGTGATTCACGATATCGGTGAGACGAGTTCCCTTTGCGTACTCTGAGAAAACATATCGAACCGCTTCGGCTTCATCTTCGTTTATGATGATTTTTCTATCCTTTACCTGATATCCATACGCCACTGTTCCACCGGTATAAGTACCTCTGCTTCTTGCAACCTTCATACCTCTTTTGACATTTTGCGAGAGGTTGGCAGAATAATACTCCGCCATTCCCTCAAGCATACTTTCAAGAATGATGCCCATTGGATCCTCAGAGATGTTTTCCATAACCGAAACGACCTTGACATCGTTCTTTTTCAGCTTTGCTTTATACATTGCGCTGTCATAGCGGTTTCTTGAAAATCTATCGAGCTTATAAACAAGAACTACATCAAACTGTTTCCGATCTGAATCCTTTACCATCTGCTGAAACTGCGGTCGGTGCTCGGCATTTGTTCCCGAACAAGCTCGGTCGATATAATTTGCAACAATCTTGATATCGTTTTGCTCGGCATAGCGCATGCAGTCCTCTATCTGACCCTCAATGCTTCTTTCCGTTTGGTTATAGCTTGAATATCTCGCATATATTACTGCGTTCATTTTAATTGATCTCCTGTATTATGGAAATAATTCTTTAAGCTCATCAAAGGTCAATATTTCCATATCGTTTTTTCGTGCTTTCTCTACAGTGCTGTTTTCCGTGTCACTTGAAAGAACTACTGCGGAGGTTTTATTTATACTAAAATCTCCCGTTGTTCCCTTGTGTTTATAAATATATTCCTTTACAGGCTCTTGATTTTTGCCTATTACACAGAAATGCAGTCCTTTAAGCTGATTTCCTTTGTTTTCGTATGATCTATGAGTTACATGATAAAAGGCTAAGCAATACATATGTTTACATGGAACTTTCTCTTTCCTGAAATTCGGACAACTGCACTGCTTACCGTTTGTCAGATAAATGTTACCGCTTTTGCTTAATATCCTTGCGTTTTGCGTTTTTCGATTATAGTACATAATTATACAGTCGATATCTATTTTACATTCTGTCATTTTTCTATATTGCTTTTCGGAGCAATGAATTTCTTCTGCCCATTTGTCCCAGCCTAATTTTGCAAAAGCTTCGATGTAGTCTTCCATTTTTTTTGCTTTTTCACGAAGCTTATCTTCTTCTTGTTCGATGTAAGTGCTTAAGCTATCTATATCGCTTTTTATTTCTTTTTTCTTAGTTTTTCGGTAGTACTTTACAAACGCTATTATCATTCCTACTATTATAAAAAGCAGTATGATGATAATCAATGTTTCCATATATTGATCCTCAAATAAGTCAAAAATATAATAATGTTTTTATTGATGAAAATTTACAAAATCATCTGTTTTTTTGTCTAAAAACAGAAAAAATATTATAGTGTGACAAAATATGACAAAATTTTCCATAAATTTCCATTATAATTGAATTACCAAATTATGGAAGGAGAAGTTTATGGAAAATCAAA
>CAYPKQ010000040.1:0-15415 GCA_964411355.1 uncultured Lachnospiraceae bacterium | reverse complement strand
GGACGGCGACCTCGACGTCCCCTACAAAATACATCTTCAACAGTTCGATAAATTATTGTTTACAAATTAGCAATTTCTTTCCCTAAATTATACCATAAATGCGTGGTATAATCAAATACTAATGTTTGTATAACAATTATAAAAATTTATTATAGGTGAGAAATGTTTAAAAAGATGGAATATGTTTATGCCGTCTATAAGGAGAGGAGCTTCACAAAGGCGGCAAATAAGCTGTATATATCCCAGCCATGTCTCAGCGCAGCAATAAAGAAGATAGAGGATGAGATCGGAATGCCTTTGTTTGAGCGTCGATATTCTGATCTTCGCCCTACGAGAATTGGAATGGATTATATTGAAGCTGCGGAAAAGATAATGGAGATAGACCGGAGCTTTTCCGCAAAGGTAAAGGGACTGAACGAGCTTGAATACGGAAAGCTTGATCTTGGCGGTTCAAATTTTATCTGTTCATATATTTTCCCGATGGTGGTTGAGGAGTTTTCAAGAAGATATCCGAAAATCGAGATAGGAATTGGAGAAAGTAATTCAAATTTTTTGAGAAAGTATCTCGAAAATGAGGGCTACGATCTGATATTTGACAGCATAAACCGAGAGCCTGAAGGCTTTGAATGTGAAAAGCTGTTTGATGAAAAGATATATCTTGCAGTACCTGCCGCACTTCCTTGCAATGAAGGACTTGAAAAATACCGTGTGACCCCAAGAGATATATACAAATCGGGAGTGGAAACAAAGACTCCGGAGGAGATTTCGGTAAAGCACTTTGAGAATGAACGGTTCATTCTTCTAAAAGAAGGTCTCAATATGTACGACCATGCAATGGCGGCTTTTGCAGCAGGAGCAATTGAGCCAAATGTCGCTTTTAAGCTAAGTCAACTTATGACCTCATATTCTATGGCAAAAAAGATGGAATGCTTGTGCTTTGTTTCGGACACTATGTTTAAATTTCAGAATTTTGACGATGACGTATATCTTTATAACGTAAAGGGGAGCGGAACACGTTCATTTTGCATCATGCGAAAGAGAAATCATTTTACAACTGCCGCCATGGAAAAATTCGTGGAGATAACAAAAGAAATCATTTGCAATCATAAAGCTTGAAGCTTTGGAGAGGAAACAATGGAGTCACTCATATTTGCCCTTAAAGCCGTTTTACCCATAATAATCATGGTTGCCGTCGGCTATATACTTAAAAAATTAAAATTTATGGACGAAACCTTTGCGAAGAAGGCAAACAAGTTGGTTTTTCGCATTTTTTTGCCCTCAATGCTATTTCTTAATGTTTATAACATTGAAGATATAGGGGATATTGAGCTTGGGTATGTTTTTTATGTTTTAGCTGCTCTTGCGCTGATATTCTGCATAGCATTACCTTGCGTTATGCTCATAACAAAGAAAAACGGTTGCCGCGGAGCTCTTCTGCAGGCGGTGTTCCGTTCAAATTATGCCCTTATCGGCATCCCGCTTTCGGGCTCGCTTTTTGGAGATGAGGGAATTGCAGTTGCCACGATACTTTCGGCTTTTACCATTCCGCTTCTCAATATTCTTGCCGTAATAAGCCTCACGGTTTTCAGCGATGACGGTGAGAAGCCAAGCATAAAAAAGATCCTTTTGGGAATAGTAAAGAACCCGCTTATAATCAGCGTACTTCTCGGTGTTCTTGTTCTTTGCATAAGATCGATACTCATAAAGAATGGCATCACTTTCCGTCTCTCGTCAATTGAGCCACCCTTTAAGGTACTTAATTATCTTTCTTCAATGGCAACTCCCCTGGCACTTCTCGTTCTTGGTGCGCAGTTTGAGTTTTCAGCCGTTGCTTCGCTAAAAAAAGAGATAATATTCGGAACTCTTGCAAGAACGGTGTTTGTTCCTCTGATTGGAATAGGCATTGCTTATCTTTTCTTTTCCGATGTTTTCGGTGGTGCGCATTTTGCAACCTTCGTTGCGGTTTTTGCAACTCCCGTTGCAGTCTCAAGCGTACCCATGGCGCAGGAAATGAAGGGAGATGCGACCCTTGCGGGTCAGCTTGTTGTATGGACTACACTGGTTTCCGGCTTTACTGTTTTCCTCGTTTCCTTCATTTTGAAGGCGGCTGGAATATTCTGATCGTTTTTTGAGGTGAAAAATGAAAGATAAGATTTTTGAGCAGATAGATTCTCTTTATGAGGAATATGTTTCTTTTTGGGAGGATGTTTGCAATATAGAGAGCCCCACAAGGCATAAAGAGGGGATAGATGCGGTCAGCACGTATTTTGCCGAAAAGGCAAAGGAGCATGGATGGCTTGTGGAAAAGACCCCCATGGATGTGGCGGGGGATCTTGTTACAATAACCATGAATCCTTCGTCAAAGGAAAGACCAATCAGCTTTTCCGGGCATATAGATACTGTTCATCTTCTTGGTCTTTTCGGTTATCCGCCCGTGAGGCGTGATGAAGAAAAAATATACGGTCCGGGTGTTACGGACTGCAAGGGAGGTATAGTTGCCGCATTTATGGCAATGGATGCCCTTGACAGATGCGGATTTTCCGCAAGACCCATTCAGCTTCTTTTGCAGGTGGACGAGGAGCATTGTCTTACAAATAAATTTTCCATCAGGCATATTGCAGAGAAAGCAAAGGACGCAGTTGCTTTTATAAATCTGGAGGGGCATACAGCAGGTGAGGTCTGCACCGAGCGAAAAGGAATTGCCACCTTTACCTTTACGGTTAAGGGAATTGAGGCACATTCTTCAAAATGTGCAACGGCTGGGGCAAGTGCCATTCTTGAAGCCGCTTATAAAATAATTGAGCTTGAGAAGATCAAGGATGAGGACGGTCTTACCTGCAATTGCGGAACAATAAAGGGCGGTACGGTTTCAAATACAGTGCCGGGTGAGTGTGTATTCAATGCAAATGTGCGCTTCGCAACAAAGGAACAGCTTGAATATATAACCGAATATGTAAAGGAGCTTGCGGAAGAGGTTTATGTCAAGGGTTGCGTTACAAATGTAGAACGCACAGGCTTCAGACTTGCAATGGAAAAATGCGACCGCAATCTTGACCTGGTCCGCAGAATGAATGATATATTCAGCGAAAACGGAATGAAAACTCTTGTGCCTGCAAGAAGAACAGGCGGCTCGGATGCCGCCGATATCACAGCCTTTGGTATTCCGTGCGTGGATTCACTTGGCGTTACGGGCGGAAGGATCCACTCTGCCGATGAATACGGTGAGCTTGATTCGCTTACCGAGGCTGCAAAAAGGCTTGCAATTATCGCTTATAATATTTAAAGGAGCTTTTTGATTTAAATGAAAATATTATTATCGGGCAAAAACAATTATGAAAACTATACTGCCGCTCTTGCCTCGCTTGGTGTTGAGCCCCATGGTGGATATCTTTTTGAAGGCTCTTCAAATGATTATGACGGCTTGGTTCTTTGCGGCGGCGGTGATATTGTGCCTTCCGTTTACGGCGAGGAGAATAACGGCTCAAAGAATATTGATAATGCGCGGGATAAGCATGAGTTTGCTCTGGCTGCTGATTTCATAAAGGCGGGAAAGCCTATTCTTGGTATTTGCAGAGGATCTCAAATTCTTAATGTCTGCTTTGGCGGAAGTCTTATTCAGCATCTTGATACGGCAGATGCTCATAAGGGCGAGATAGATCTTGTCCATGGGGCTTTTGCAACCTGTGAAAGTTTCCTCAGTCGGGTATACGGAGAGCGTTTCAATATTAACAGCTCTCATCATCAGGCGGCAAGACGCTTGGGAGAGGGGCTTCGGGTCATCCTTCGTTCACAGAACGATGGAGTTGTTGAGGCATTTGAGCATGAGAGCCTTCCCATTATAGGCGTGCAATTTCATCCCGAGAGAATGTGTCTCGCAAAAAGATGCGACGATACAGTCGATGGAATAAAGATATTTGAATATTTCGTCAATCGTTGCATGGAGACGATCAAATGAACCGTTCACAGATAAAGGATTTTACCCATGGCAGCATCATGCCACAGCTTATCGTATTTTCTCTGCCGCTTTTTCTTTCGAATTTTCTGCAGATAGTATATAATATGGTGGATATGGTCATCGTCGGCAAGGAGCTTGGACTTGAAGGTATTTCGGGAGTTTCAGTCGGCGGTGATGTAACGGCACTTTTGAATTTTATCGCAATCGGTTTTGCAAACGCAGGGCAGGTGCTGATTGCGAGATACATAGGTGCGGGTGAGCATCATAAGATAGGAAAATTCGTTGGAACCATGTTTTCCTTCCTTTTCAGTTGCGCCTTAGTTATCAGCGTTTTGGGCTTCGTTTTTCGCGATGCTCTTCTGAAAATGATGAATACCCCAAAGGAATCCCGGGATGAGGCACTTGCATATTCGGTTATTTGCATGGCGGGGCTGATCTTTATATATGGATATAATATTGTCAGCGCAGTTCTCCGAGGTATGGGAGATGCCAAGCATCCCTTTATTTTCATTGCGGTAGCAGCCACTATCAATGTTGTGCTTGATATTTTATTCGTTATGAAGATGGATATGGGCGCAGGCGGTGCTGCGCTTGCCACCGTCATAAGTCAAGCGGTAAGCTTTATAAGCTGTGGTGTTTTCCTTATCGAAAAACGCAAGGAATTTGCCCTTGAAGCCACCTTTCGTGACTTTTTTATATGGGACAAGGAGATGCTCACAGATCTTTTGAAGCTTGGAACTCCCATGGCTATTAAAATGGCATCTGTACAAATTTCAAAGCTTTTTGTAAACTCGTTTATAAATTCCTACGGAAAAGATATTTCCGCCTTTGCGGGAATTGCCAATAAGGTTTCGAACGTAAGTAATCTTATTTCTTCTGCAATGAATACCGCAGGCTCGACTATGGTCGGACAGAATCTTGCTGCGGAAAAATATGACAGAGTTAAGAAGATACTTGTAAGGCTTGCGCTGATAACTCTTTCTGTTGCTGTGGTTTTCTCACTTGCAATAAGCTTCTTCTCGGATGAGATATTCACAGCCTTTATCGATAGCGAAAATGCGGGAGATGCAGAGCTTATTCTCGGAATAGGTGAAAAATATGTGCCCATTGCAATACTTCTTTTCTTTGGCGGCGCACTTCGTGCACTTATGAATGCTTTGATAAACGGAAGCGGAAATACCGCAGTTAATTTTACAACTGCCATTTTCGACGGAATAATCCTTCGCATCGGTCTTTCTGTTCTTTTTGGGCTGGTTCTCGGGATGAAACATTACGGATTTTGGCTCGGTGATGCTCTTGCCGGCTTCACTCCCTTCTGGATAGGGCTTGTTTTCTATCTGACGGGAGCATGGAAAAAGCCGAGAAAGAAGGCAAAATGAAAAAAAAAGCGTTTTATATAGACTCAAAAAGTCCTGCCGCATGGATAGCAGTTATCTTTATGATGGCGGCAGCTATTATAAGAATGGTGTATTTCCGGAATAAGGATACTGACGGAGCAGAGCTTTTTGTTCATCTTTATCTTGTGCTTGCCGCATCGGTTATCTTTTGCTTCACAGTTGTTTTTCTCGGAAAAAAAGCACCGGAGCTGACTGTGCTCTCGGTGCTTTTGGGAGTTATATTCTTTGCGATAAAGGCATTTTCCTTTGAGAGTAAGATACATACATATCTTTGCCTTCTTCTGTATTTTACTGTGCTTTTGATTTATTCTTTTACTCTTTTTGGGATCATTAAAACAAAAAAACTGCTCTATCCGCTGTTTTTGCTTCCTCTTCTTTATCATATTTTCGTTGAGGATATACAGATATATATTCTTGCAAGACCGATGCCGCCTTTTGCAGCGTGGCTTCCCGAAATTTCGGTTCTCTGCATAATGGCGGCATTGTTTTCTGTTTCCTTTTCGCTAAGGAAGATTTAATTCATTTCTTCAATATGGTAGACATAATCGAGGGTGCTAATAGCCTCGATTATTTCTTTATGAGTTTTATATTTTTTCAGCTCTGCGCTTATGATTGTAACCGAAACCGAATATACCGCAAGACCGGAGCTGAGATAAGCGTTATTTGCTTCTATATCGTCTATGCGAAGTCCGAGCTTTCTGATGGTGGTGATAAAATCCTGAAGATTGCTCTTGCTTACAAGCTCAAGATGCACCTCAAAATGGTTGGATCTGTTTTTGAGATAGATCTCAAAAGCCGGGAAATAGGTCAGACAGCAGAGAAGGGCGATATATCCGATAATAGAAACCGTATAAAAGCCTGCGCCCACTGTCATTCCCAGTATTCCGGAAGCCCAGAGACCTGCAGAGGTCGTAAGACCCTTTATCTGACTTTTTGAGCTGAAAAGAATGGAATTTGTACTGATTATGGCAATTCCGATGACGGTTGCCGCCGAGAGCATAGCGGTGGAGACTCCGTACGCCTTATTTAGATAAATGTCCATCATGGAGGTTACGGTGGAAGCGAGAAAAATGGTGATGAAGGTACGCAGTCCCGCGGCGTGCCTTTTACTTGCTCTTTCACAGCCGATGATAAAAGCAAAGAACATTGAAAGACCAAGTCTGAATGCCACGGATGCGCCGCCAAGGTCATATGACCATTCACCGAGCAGTTTTGCGATAGGATCTATAAAATTCATGTCAAAATCTCCTTTAAAAATATTAAATTCTGCGGCTGAGATCTCGTCTGCCGCCTCTGAAATTTGAGTTTACCGAGCTGAAATGCTCTTCCGCCGCCTCGGTGAAGGCTTGCTCTGCCTCAGCTTGGGAATCCTGAACATGGGGTGGAAGCTCCTTTTGTATCTTCCGGATACGCTCAATGAGAAGCTCAATGTCGCTTTTCTTATTTCCGTCCTCTTTATGAGTTTCGACCTCGGCAATATCCTCGATTTTATCGGAATATGCCCCCGAAAGCTGCAGTGCAAGCTTTGCGCATACGGGACCAACAAGCTCATACATTATACTTGATGCCAGAATGATAGTCTGGAGCACCGAGCCTGTTTCTCCGCCAAGAGCTCTGGCACCCATTGCGGCAAGACCGATGGCAACTCCCGCATGGGGAAACATTGCAAGTCCGAGATAGTTTCTTGTTTTGCTCTCTTTTCTTGCGAAAATACATCCAAGAAGCGAGCCGCAGTATTTTCCCATCATTCGTATAAGGAAATAAATAATACTGACCGCCCAGAGAGGCGCAATGCCAACAGCGGATGCACTTCCGAGAAGGGCGGAAAGGTCAAAAGTCAGACCCGAACGAACAAAGAACAAAAGCAGAAGAGGTGGTGTAAAATAGTTTAACTGCAAGAAGAGCTTGCCGTCATCCGAAAGGTTTATGTAAACCGCACCGATCATCATGCAGCCGAGAAGCGGGGAAACATCCATAAAAGCGCATATTCCGCAGAAAAGGAACATAATACCAACAGAAATTATCAGTCTGTTGTCGCTTGAGCGCTTTGAGAGCAGCAGCTTCATCACAAGACCGAGAAAAGCTCCGATGGCAATGGCGATGATATTTTTGATTATAGGCATTATTATGACACCGGTGTCAAGTGCTGCTGATTCAGCTCCATATGAAATGGCAACAGAAATCGCAATGCTGTATGCAAGAAGTCCAACGACGTTGTCAAGGGCTATAACCTGCAAAAGGGTTTCCACAAGGTCTCCCTTTGCGCGGGTCTGCCTGATGGTCATAATCGTTGATGCGGAGGCGGTTGCCGATGCCAATGCCGCAAGGACAAGAGCAAGGGGAAAGCTCATTTTCAGCACGAATCGCAAGAGAGAAAAGACAAGAACAGAAGTCAGCCCCGCTTCGATAAGTGTAATCAAGATGCTTTTAAGACCGTTCTTTTTAAGCTTTGAAATTTTGAAAAATTCACCGACGCTGAAAGCGATAAAGGCAAGTGCAATGTCGGAAAGAAAATCTGTTCCCGCAATTATTTTGTTTGGTATCAGGTCAAGACAAGCAGGACCTATTAAAACTCCCGCAAGAATATAAGCGGTTACATTTGGCAGACGCAATTTTTTCGTTATTCGCGTCATCGCAAAGCCGAAAAAGATCATCAGTGCCACGGAAATAATTATGATAGCACCGGGTGAAGTGGCACTGATCTTATCATATAATTTATCGAGCACAAAAACCTCCTAAAAATAATGAAAGCCGAATAAAAAATTTCTATCGGCTCTTGCTTTTTTCTATTATATATGATATACTATTTCTATCATAAAGTCAAATTATTATTTTTCTTTGGGATATAAAAATAATTTATAGGAGAGCACATATGATAGATGTAAAACTGATAACATTGCTTGCCGTGGCAGATCTCGGAAGCTTCACTAAGGCTGCAAAGCAGCTGTCGCTTACCCAGCCTGCCATCAGTCATCATATAAATGCGCTTGAAACAGAGCTTGATAAAAAGATATTCGTCAGAGGCAAAGGCGAGCTTAAGCTGACTCCGGATGGGGAAATTGTCGTTAAATATGCAAGGCGCATGAAGGTTTTGGGCGATAAGCTCATCCGTGAGCTTGATGATAGCGAAAAAAGAATTAACAATATTAGAATAGGTGTTACCCACACCGCCGAGAGTAATCTGATAACCGAGGTCTTGGCAAAATACGGAGCAAAATATGAGGGAGCAAGTATAAAAATTATAACTGAACCCATAACAAATCTTTATAACATGCTTGAAAATTATGAGCTTGATTTGGCAATAGTTGACGGAAAGCCCAGCGGAAAGGAGCTTCGTTCTCTGATGCTTGATACAGACTATCTCGTGTGCGTGCTTGCAAATGAAAATCCGCTTGCAAAGAATGAGATGGTCACTCTTCGTGAGCTTAGAAAAGAGAAAATGATCCTCCGCTTGCCAAGCTCCGCAACGAGAATTCAGTTTGAAAATCAGCTCGAGATACTTGGCGAGAGCATAAGTGATTTTGATATAATGCTTGAGGTTGATAATATAGCGACAATAAAAGACCTTATCAGAAAAAACCTCGGTGTTTCGATTCTGGCAAAAAGCACTTGTATGGACGAGGTCATGAAAGGGAAGATCACCGTTCTCCCCATAGAAAACCTCAGTATGATAAGAGAGACGAATATAGTTTACCACAAGGATTTTGATAATACCGATATTCTTTCAAAGCTTATGAAGATTTACCGTGAGGTCAAAAAATCATATAAATAAGTGAGAGCTGATCGATCAGCTCTTTTTCACTTTTTTGAATCTGAAAAGTCCGATTGTAGCGAGCAAAACAGTAAAGGATGAAATTTTAAACCAATCTGTTATAAATGAAAGAACCCTCATAAAACCAATGGTGTTTTGCATTAAAAGATATTCACGGTTTTCAAGAGCTTTAATTAAGCCTTCGCCATAAAGATGTGAAAAAATCATAAATGAAACAGGAATGAGCAGAAGAGCACCGATTATGATGAGCTTTTTTGCATTTGGTACAAAAAGATACTTTCTGAAGCTGATGAGGGTAGCGATAATAAGAACAGCCAGAAGGATAAGAGATGCCCAAGCGGTGTACAGCCTCATATAATTCATCCGACTTGTCCATTGTAATGTGAGCAGCACACTTGCTCTCGAAATGCTCGTTGCATATGCAATATATGCGTCAACGAGAAAGAAAACAGCCCATGAGCACCATAAAACCACTCTTTTTTTGCAAACAAGACAGATTATCCCGCAGGCGATAAAGGGAGAAGAAAAAAACAGACCTCCGAGAATGCCGCCAAGCACCGTGAAAATAAGAAATGCAAGAAGTCCGGTGCATAAAAGAATAGCTCCGACTATCTTTCCCGTCATTGTTTTTTTCTTATATATAATGTCTTCTTTCATGGGATCTTTTGGAGCTTCTGTACTGTTATCTTCGCTTCCTTTTATAAGGCTGTCAAGTGAAACATTGAATATTTCACTCATTTTTAATAGCTTGTCAAGCTCGGGAACAGAGTCATCATTTTCCCATTTTGAGATCGACTACCTTGAAACATCCAGCATTTCCGCAAGCTCACCTTGGGAAGGATTTTTCCCCTTTCTCAGCTCATATATTCTTCTTCCTAATTCCATACTGTGTCCTCCGATTGTTGCTTTACAAATAGATTATAGCATAAAAGTATAAAAATGTCTATAAACTTTCCTTGGAAATTTAGCAACCGACGATTGCAGATGTGACTTTTTGAGGTGCTGTATAAGACAATAGAAAGCTGAATTACGCTGAATTGATGAAATATTCCTTGATTAATGTAAAAAATCACGAAAATAAACAGCAAAATATTAAAAAGTAATGTTTTTTTGCTGCGCAAGTACTTGAAAAACAGTTTTCAAATATGTATAATTGAAATGAAATATTAGAGCTGAGGTTGATGGGCTTTAATAAACACTACAATATTTATTATCGGAAAGGGGTTTAAAAATGAAACTCAAAACACTGTTATCTTTGGCCTTTGTGCTTTTGCTTTCTTTGATTCTTGTCATTGGCATATCAGCAGAGGACACACTCTGGGCAGCAAAGCCCGAGGGCGAGCCGCTTCACAGCGGTTATGTCGTAAACGGTAAAGAAGGTCACACCGGTACTGAAGCTGCGTGTACAGGTGACTACTCTACCCATACTCCTACAAATATCAAATGGGAGGTGTATGCAGACGGAAGCGGTTATGCACTTTATCTTTCAATTGATGATGAAGGCTATGCAACAGCATATCCGGATGGATCTTATAAGGGAAATACTGTTGTTTACGGCTTTACATATACCCACGGTCAGGGACAGATGCATCAATACGGATATGCCTCTGCATATGGTTCGGCAGAGAAACATCCATGGGTAATGAAGAGCGGAATTGCAACTTCAAATTTCACAAAGATCGTTATAGGAGACGGTATAACCGAGCTGAATGGCGGGGCCTTTGTTGGAATGAATAAGGTTACCGTTATTGAGATGCCCGCAAGTATGGTTAAATTTGACGGTGCTCCTTTCAAGGATTGTGCAGCTCTTAAAACGGTATATTCAAGAGGTCAAACACCCGAAGAGGGCACATTTAACCTCAGTACTGTAAAGACATTTGCTCAGAAGAACTACCTTTTCGGTAACTGCCAATCGGTAGAAAAATATGTTTTTGCAAGTGATGCGAAAATGAGCGGTCTTTATTCATATGAATTCTATAGAAACTATTCTCTTAAGTCTATAACTCTTCCCGAGGGAATTACAATGATTCAGAGAACAGTATTCAACGATTGTAACGCACTTGAATCTGTTGTTTTCCCTAAATCTCTAACTACTGTAAATTCCAGCTCATTTATTAACTGTGTATCCCTTAAGTCGGTAACATTTAAGAGCGATGCCACAATAAAATATGATGCTAATGCACAAACAAAAGAGGATATTCTCTCAAGTACTGTTCTGGCAGAGGGAGCTACCTATGCTCTTAACTCCTTTGCTACCTGTACTGCACTTGCCGAGATCATTGCGCCTGTTGGGTCTAATCTTGCAGAGTTTGCACTCAAATACGGTTTTGCAAACCTCTTAACTCTTAAGCCCACAGAAGGTCTGCTTGCAAGTGGCTATGTTGCAAACGGTAAGGAAGGTCATACCGGTACTGAAAGTGCTTGTACAGGCGACTATTCTACACATACTCCCACAAATATAAAATGGGAGGTATATGCAGACGGAAGCGGTTATGCATTGTATCTTTCGATCGATGATGAGGGCTATGCAGCAGCATATCCCGGCGGATCTTACAAGGGCAATACCGTTGTTTATGGCTTTACATATACACACGGTGACAAGTATATGCATCAATATGGATATGCAACTGCTTCCGGTGCTGATGAAAAGCATCCGTGGGTAGCTGATGTAAATAGCGATTTTGCCTCTTCTGACTTCACAAAGATCGTTATTGGAGACGGTATAACCGAGCTGAATGGCGGCACATTCGTTGGAATGAATAAGATTACCGTTATCGAGATGCCAGCAAGCATGGTTAAATTTGACGGTGCCCCCTTCAAGGGCTGTGCGGCTCTTAAAACTGTATATTCAAGAGGTCAAACTCCCGTTGAAGGTACATTTAATCTCAGTACAGTAAAGACCTTTGTTCAGAAAAACTATCTTTTCGCTAATTGCGAGTCTGTAGAATATTATGTATTTGCCGACGATGCGAAAATGGGCGGTCTTTTCGGTCAGGAATTCTATAAAAACTATGCGCTTAAATCCATAACTCTTCCCGAGGGAATTACAATGATCCAGACCGGTGTATTCCAACAGTGTTATGCCTTGGAATCAATTGTTTTGCCGGAATCTCTCGGAACTTCCTCAACTCAAGGCATACGTGCACGAGCGTTCTACGACTGTACCGCTCTTAAGACTGTTACCTTTAAGAGCGATTCTCCGATTGTTTATGTAAGTACTGCAGAAACAAAGGCAGACGTTATTGCGCAAGTATCTGACAACGCTTTTTGGAACTGTGTTTCTCTTGAAACCATCAATGCGCCTATCGGAAGTACCGCTCATGCCTTTGCAACCCAGTTTGGATTTAATACAAACCACACCAGCGAGATTTATAACGGTGATATACACCTTTGCACCATGACATACCATCCCGATAGTCAGAAGATCACGGTGGAGTCTTGCTATTCTTCCTTCTGGGAATGGAAGCTGACAAATGATGATGTAAGAACCTTTATAAATACCTATAAGGATCTTGCAAAGCATATCGTATTTACCGGCTATTTCGGAAAGATTCATCCTGCATCAAATGTGGATGGAACTATTTATACAGCATTTGAGGGAGCTGAAAATCTTATTTCGGTTTGCTTCCCCAAGAACTCAAGAGTACTTGATTTTGCTTCTTACGGAAGAGCTTTTGCGGACTGTACTGCACTTACCACAGTTTATTTCGGTGATGAAGCCGATATGAAGATGGGAGTTGCGGATTTCAGTGGCATGAACTGCAATCGTGATGACTACCCCACAAACTTTACAAAGGGACTTTTCGAAAATTGCGGAGAAATTACCACAGTAATTCTTCCTACTCTTGAAAACACAACAAACAACGCAGGAACTATCCAGAATAATCCTACAATTTATGCAAATACATTTGAAGGATGCTCAAAGCTCGTTTCTCTTGATATCCCCGAAACCTTTGAGGTTATTGAGGACGGTGCATTCAAGGATTGTACTGCTCTTACAACCATCAATATGTTTGCTCCTGCAGAGATTATCACAGCAGGCACATTTGAAGGCTCAAACAACGGACTTGTTATCAAGTGCCGGAGCTATGAGGCGGTTGCTGCTATAAATGCTGCACTTGCTGAAGGCAATATTGCGGCATCAAGCGCATATGCATTCTATAAATCCGGCATGAGCATTGCAGGATACCAGGTAAGAACTACCGGATATAACGGACTTCGTACTATCTTTAGCTTCTATGATAAGGCTTATCCAAATTATGAGCTTGTTGAATGCGGCTCTATCGTTGCAACTGTTGCAAATTATGAAAAATATGAAGAGAGCTACGGCGGAGAAAATTCTATTCTTAAGCTCGTAGACGGCGAGTTTGTAACTCCGGCTGATAATGTTGTTAAGACAGCTGTTTACAGCGGCGGTGAGTTTGTAAATAACTATGCGGAAACCGATAACGGCTTCAGATTCTCCGTAACCGTAAAAAATTTTGCGGATGAAGATCAGTATAAGGCTGAGATCAAAAACTGCGGTTATGAGATTTGGAAAAAGGAAGACGGAAGCTATCTTGTTGTATTCGAAAGAGAGACAGCGGTGGGATATGAAAGCAATTCTCTCTATAAGACCACTCTCGGAATGCTCTGCGGTGGTGCGGTAACTCTTGAAAAGGGTAACAATCCTCTCTATAATGTACTCATGGATTGCACATATACCACATTTGCTCCCGTGGAGAATGTTGAGGGATATCTCTTTGTCGATCCTCTCTATTCCGGCAAAAATGTTGCGGTATATCTTACCGACAGTGCAAGTGAGATCGAGCTTGAGGACTCAGGCTTTGGTGCTTCCGAGGCTGATACTGTCAGCAGAGTTATCTGCGGAAAGAATGTTAAATTCAATCTTCCCGAAATTGACGACTATTGGCTTGAGCATATAAATGAAAAGCTCGGAAATATTCCCGAGGGTAAGTCCTTTATCGCTTATACAGATACTCATTTCGAGAGTTCGGGACACAGAAACACAAAGAAAATAGCATCACTTGTTAAATATGTTAAAATGCTTACAGGCATTGATACCGTTATTAATCTTGGTGACCCCTATTCGGGTGAGCCTACAATAGAAGAAAGTAAGGAAATGCTGAAAATATCTACCCAAGATTATTTCTATGATGTTTTCGGTGAGGACGGACTCTTTGCGGTTGGTAATCACGATTCCAATATCACAACATGGACCACTCTTGATTATGGGGATGTGGACGAGGGTGTTGACGGATACTATGCATCCGATTATCTCGTTCCCGATTCCTATATCTATGATGTGACAGTCAAGAACATTGCAAACAAAAAGGACGTTGTTTTTGACGAGGCTATGCTTGCTCTTGTTGATGATATCGAATTTACAGCAGTCGGTTCAGCGGACAGTATTTATGGCGTTGAATATACTCCCGAGCAGATGAAGGCAGAATTCCTTGCATGGGCAAAGATGCATTATTATTATGATGACGCTGAAAACGGAATCAGATATATTGTCATTAATACCGGAAGCTGCAGTGTCACCGAGTGTTATACTCTCGGACATACAATGTGGAACAATGTTCTGCCAACTCAGTATGACTTCATCTACAATGCTCTTAATACTGTCCCGAGGGACGAGAACGGCGAATACTATGATATTGTTTTCGCAGGTCATCAGATGGCATCGAATACCGAGGGTTCTCTTGCTCAGGAAAAGCTCTATAAGATCCTTTCTGCATTCAGAGGCGGATATAAGGTTGAAATGACAGCCTCTCACAGCAATAAAAATATGCAGACCCTTATAGGTGACACAAATAAGGTCTATGACTTCACGGAAAAAGCTTATGACGGTACAATATTCACCGTTGGCGGACACTGGCATCTTGATCTTTCCTCGTATTACGGAACAGACGGAACATATAATGGCAATGTATCTTATACCTATGGAGATACTGTTGCCGAGGATGCGGTGTTCTTCATCGGTGTAAATAACGACGTTGTTGAAACTTACACGAATGTCTATGATGTTTCCATGACAAAAGGTGATCACACCGAAGACTGCTTCAGCGTTATCACCATCACACCCGAGGGTGAGATAGTGCTGACAAGATTTGGTGCAGGTGAGGACAGAAAGTTCTCATATACTAATACAATCCGGTAAAACTAAAGGGCATGGTAATTGCTTTTACCGTGCCCATTTTTTATTTTTTAATATGGTAAACAATAATTTATCGAACTGTTGAAGATGTATTTTGTAGGGGACGGCGACCACGACGTCCCTTTTATCAT
>CAYPKQ010000039.1:0-15496 GCA_964411355.1 uncultured Lachnospiraceae bacterium | reverse complement strand
CCCGAACGCAGGCAGTTTGAACATACGCAAACTGTCTTGTGTGTACCGTTTACAACAGCTTTAACCTTACGAATGTTGGGCTTCCAGGTTCTGTTTGTCTTACGGTTAGAGTGAGAAACGTTATGTCCGAAAACAACGCCCTTACCGCAAATGCTGCACTTTGCCATACTTGACACCTCCTCAACTGCACCCTTTTGGGGCACGTCTATATTGAAATTATTATTTTTTACGCTATAACATCGATTATTATACCATGTTACTTTAAAAATTGCAAGAGTTTTTTTGAAAAAAAACGATTTTTTTCTAAAAAAACTATAAAAGCACCTTTTTTGCTCCTATTTTATGTGCTTTTACACAATCGGGAGAGTATTTTCCGTACCTACCACCCCAACATTTTTTACCGAAACGCCCTCACAGCCGAGAAGCTCTGCATCGGAAAGTATCAGAAAAGCTCCTGCAGTAAAGGTCATTTTATCCTCTGAGCCGTCCGAAAGCCCCTCGCTGTCAAGAGCACAGGCTCTTATAACGTGACCGCTTTCGATAAGGGCTGAAACATATGAAAAGGTCTTTCTGATGTTATCAAAGCATATCTTGCCGTCTTTGTCCTCGGGAGAAACGGCAAAAAGCCTGCCCTCTCCGAAGTTACCCTTCACTCCGACATTTGCAAGAGCGATACTGACACTGCTTATCTTGTCAATATCATCCGACACATGAAGCTCGTTATCATGAGAAGATATGCAAAGCTCTATCCGGGCACGGTAGATGCCGAGAATATGAGCAAAAATCGCCCCGGGATCGGTATCTTTCGGGCATGAAATAACACTTTTCAGCCTTATATCTTCTATCGCAGCACCGAGAGCTATTTCTCCCGCCGCCGCACATATTACCTGACTTATTCCGCTCTTATACGGTGAATTCATATCACTTAAAGCACAAACAGCAGAAAGATCACCGATAGATTTATCGCATGAAAGCTCGTTCAGCTTGCAATTTACATTTCCCGAAAGTATTTCTTCACCGACCTTTAAATTTACGGGAGTGAAAATTTCAGCATGGGCAAATTTCCGGAGAAATTCGCCGGCAATAGCGGTGGTCAAATTCTTGCTTTTAAACAATATTTTGCCCTTTTTGTTCCTTCTTCCCGCTCGACGCATCTGAAGCCCTCTTTCCATGCCAATACGGACAATATCCATCTCGTCCTTTTCACGGCAGAGCAAAAGAATATCTCCGCTTCCGTATGTCGCCATTTCGGGAAGGCTTTCGGGCACAATGATTTCTGCGCTTACCGTATCGGAAAGCACAGCAGAAAGCAGACCTGTGTCTATCATCCATCCATTAAAGATGATTCCATTTTTAAGCAGCTCATCCACAAAAGGCACAAGCTCTCCGTTATTCTTGATTTGGATATAATAGCCCTCTTTTATGGCTTTTTTGACCGATGATGAAGCCACGGCAAATTTCAGTTCACCTGCTGTGCACTGCATAGTCTCACGTGAGCCTTCAAGCATCGAGCGCAATGCACTCTCTTCCTCTCCCACATACTTCGCTGAAAAATGCTCCGCCGCCCTCTCCGGGAAAATGCTTGCTATATAGCTTGAGGAAACATTCATAAGTCTTTCAAGAGAAATAGGTCCCACAGTCTTTTTTTCCATCAAGGCAAGCTTTGCCATCATATCCTCCATGGTCTCTCTTATATCATCACTGTCCGTAACCATCTCGGATATGCTGTAATTGCGCTCTCTTCTAAGCCTTTCATTGACATTGCCAAATAAAATATCGATCAGAATAAGCTCTGTGACATCGCAATCTCTTTTTTCGATGAGCCGATAATGATTCTGAATATAAGAAAGATTTTCCAAGGGCAAAACAAGTCCCAAATCTTGCCTTATATAATCAAGATATTCTGTTGGAGACGTACTAAATCCCAAAACAGTACCCGTGCGCATTGGATAATCGGCATATGTTCTCATATTCTTCTTTCAACTCCTTTCAATAATCTCGCCATAGCAAAATTCTCCGTCGTTTCCGATAAGGCGCACCATTTCAAATGAAGCCCGCAAGTCAACCTCACTTTCCACACACACGGGAACAAAGGATGCGGTATGACCGTATGCCCTTCCCTCACGGAAAGTTTCAAAAAGCACCTCTGCTTCGGTATTTTCCGACGCAAAACGGGAAAGATTTTTTTCGGTAAGCTCTTTTCCGAGGGCAATAAGGGCGGTGCTTCGCTCTTTTTTTACTTCTTCTGAAATCTGACCCGACATTGCGGCGGCGGGAGTGCCCGACCGCTTTGAATATGCAAAAACGTGCATATCAAGGAAATCCGCACGTTTGGCAAAATCCATGGTCTGCTCAAAATCCTCATTTGTCTCTGTAGGAAATCCGACTATAAAATCGGTTGTCAGCATAACATCCTTCATTGCCTCTCTGAGACGGGCAATATTACGGAGTGCCATTTCTCTGTTGTATTTTCTGCGCATCAGACCAAGAATCCTGTCGCTTCCGCTCTGCATCGACAGATGAAAATGAGGAGCAAGGCATCGAACCCTTGAAATTTTTTCAACAAAAGATTCTGTCATAACCGAAGGATCAATTGAGCCTATGCGAACCCTGCCTATCCCTTCTATCTTATCAATTTCAAGAAGCAGATCTGCAATGGTGATATTTTTTAGATCTCTACCGTATGACGCAGTTTCGATTCCCGTTATAACTATCTCGCGGCAGCCGTTTTCCGTGAGACGCATCACCTCCGAGAGCACCTCTTCGGGGGCTTTTGAGCGGATAGGACCTCTTGCATCTGGGATGGCACAGTACGAGCAGCGGTTTTCACAGCCGTCCTCGATCTTAAGATACGCTCTCGTGCGCTCAAATTTTTTTATAGTCATGCACTCAAAGCCGCTTTTTGAAAGGTCGGGTATATTCACCTCGGGAATTTCTCTCTTTTTTCCGCTCCCCACAAGCTCGAGAGCCTTCCCGGCACAGCTCATCTTGTTTGAAGAACCGCAAATATAATCAACGCCCTCAATTGCCATTGCCTGCTCGCTTCTGCTCTGCGCCATACAGCCCGTAACAAGGATAAAAGCATCGGGATTTGCCTTTATGGCACGTCTTATGAACTGCCTTGCCTTTCTGTCACTCTCGGCAGTAACAGTGCAGGTATTTATAATATAAACGTCACATTTCTCGGAATGTGAACGCACATCAAAGCCCATCTCCTCCATTTTTTCGGAAATGGCCTCACTTTCATATTGATTGACCTTACAGCCAAGGGTATATATTGCGGCAGTCTTTTTCATATCTTATCCTTTTCCCAGTATTATTACATATATTTTACCACTATAAATTCAATACGTAAAGGGATTTTTGTAAATTTTTTTCAATTATTCCTCTTTGGGAGTGTTTAGATATGAGAAAACAAGCAAAAAATAATCCGTGAGGTGAGTAAATGATAAAAAAGATAAATAAAGAGCTTTTTGCCGAATTGGGACTTATATTTTTTACAGGAGCAGTTCTTTACTATTCCATTGAGGTGATCTGGCGAGGATATTCGCACATTCTGATGGCGATTCTCGGTGGAATATGCTTTCTGCTCCTTTATCTAATGGAGCGTTTTTTTCCGAAGATACCCATTCTTCTTTACTGTATTCTCGGCGGTGTCATCATAACTCTGCTGGAGCTGATATCAGGCGAGCTTTTAAACAATTCGCTCGGTCTTGACATATGGGATTATTCCCGCCTGCCGCTCAATTTCAGAGGACAGATCTGCTTGCTTTTCAGCTTTTTCTGGTGTCTCATTTCATATCCGGCATTTTATCTTGCAAGAATTATGATGACAAAAATTTTTGGTCTTTTTAAGTGATCTTTGCTTGACAGGAGCATAGCTATGTTTTATAATATAGCGTGGGGTGATCTTATGCTTGAAAAAACGGGAGAGTTTTTTGAAAAAAGACTTGAGGGATATGATGAACATATGCTCTGCGATATTGAAGGCGCAAAAGAGTTTTATCCCTTCACTTCTTCATACCTTATAAAAGATGCTTCGGCAAGTATCCTTGATCTTGGGTGCGGCACGGGAATTGAGCTTGGATACTATTTTTCCCTTGGAGGAAATGCGAAGATAACTTGCATTGATCTATCAAGGGGAATGCTTGAAAAACTGAAACAAAAATTTTCGGAACGTGATATAAGCATCATGCTCGGTTCATATTTTGATCTTCCTTTCCCGGAAAACGCCTTTAACTGCGCCGTTTCTGTGGAGTCTCTTCACCATTTCACAAAGGAAGAAAAAATTCCGCTATACAAGAAGCTCAGAAAATCGCTAAAGGACGGGGGATTTTTTATACTCACAGACTATTTTGCAGCATGTGACGAGATGAAGCGCATTTTCGTTCCGAGCTTTTGAAGCTAAAAGCAACACAAGGAATGGACGATGATGATTTTTACCATTTCGACACACCGCTTACGGTGGAGCACGAAACCGAAGCTCTTATTACAGCCGGTTTTTCCGAGGTGAAAATTCTTAAAAACTGGGACGCAACATTCACTCTTATGGCGACCAAATGATCTTATAGAAACGGTAAAAATAGGAATTTGTGCTAAATTCAGCAAAATGCAAAAACTGCCTCATTTTGAAATGAAGCAGTTTTTTGTTTTATCTTGAATATTTCTTTTTTGTCGGGAGCCAGCAGACATATCTTGACTCCTCGCTCCATGTTTTTCCGGCAGATGAAAAATCCACAAGGGTTATTTCTCTGCCGTCATCTGTTTTAGCTTTAAATTCAACTATCTTATCAAATTTTGCGCAATTTGACGCCTCAAGCAAAACAATATCATTTTCATCATGGAGAATATCTGCTTTTTCACCAACGTCCTCACCAAGTCTCGCATCTCTTGCAAGAACGAGAGGTCCGTATTTTACTGCAAGCCTATATTCTGCATCTGCAGAAGGAATTGCTATCCTCGGCACGATATAGTCCTGACCCCAGGCGACCTCTGTGATTATCAGTTCAGGCTCAAGGTGTGCGGGGCGAACAAGTCTTGCCCTCATATCAAGCTCAAGCTCAATTTTATCGCCCTTTTTCCATTCTCTCTCAATCGAAACATAACCCGCAGAAACATCAAGCATCTCGCCGCAGACCTTAAGAGAGGTATTTTCACTCCAAGCCGGTATTCTGAGCTTTATTTCAAAATTTTCCGCTTCTTCAAGGTCAAGAGTATAAACTACTCTGCCCTTTGCGGGATATTCGGTATCACAATGAAGCACCAGCCTTCTGCCCATTGGCGTCATTGTTTCGCTTTTACCAGCGATATAAAGATTTATGACTATTCCATCTTCAAAAAGCATATTTGCAGTCTTCGGAACCATTCCGATACCAACAGAACCAATGCAAGCACAGCAGCCATAGCAGCTTCCGTCTTTAAGCCCCCTTAAACCTCCAACGGCATATCCTCTGACTCCACCCAAAAGATTTGCATATGAATCAAATGGCATTCTCCCCTTGATCTTGACCTCCGGATTATACTTAAAGCAGTCCTCATTCAAAGCGTTTTCGGAATTTATCGAACCGAGATAGGCATTATAGAGAGCGGTTTCAAAGCACTCCGCAAAAGCAACGTCTCCGGTAAGTGCAAGAAGCTGAAGGCAGAGCTTCATCCATGTTACAGTAACGCAGGTCTCCTGCATTTCCTTGTTATATGACGAATCTGTCTGACGCACGCTTGAATGGTCAAAGCGCTCGCTGGTCGTTCCGCAGCATCCGATGATGCTGACATCACTATTCATAACTCTGCGGGCAAAATTCAGCACCGCAGTTTTATATTTTTCGATTCCGGTAACACGGTAATATTCAAGCAAGCCTTCAAAGCAGGACATCATCTCATATGCCTTTGTTACCGGGTACTGATATGGGTCGGTGGTATCGGCAAGTGCCATCTCAAAAAGATTGAAAATGCTCGTTCCGCCCTCGCTGATGATGTATTCGGCAAAATCAAGATATTTCTTTTCACCCGTAAGAGAATAAAGCCTTACGACCGGCTCAAGGATCGAGGTGGAATTAAGCCCTCTCCAGTTTCTCGTTGCAAGAGTTATGGGCAGCTTGCCATCTTTTCTCGAACCTATTTTAGACATTATATAATCTGTCTGACGGCACATGGAAGCAATTATTCTCTTTTTCAGCTCCTCATCGCAGCAGATCTCAAAATAATACTGCATTCCAAGAAGAACATATTTTCTTGACCACATATCCCATCCATCGAATTCAGAAAAACCTCTTTCATTTCCTGTTTCATATGTCGATATTCTTCCAAGGTCATCCTCTGTTGTAAGAATGTCGAGCACAGATTCGGTAAGAGCCCTATAAAGCTCCTCATCCTTTAAAAAGGAATAGGTAAATGCCGCACCGCGCATCATTTTTCCCCAATATTCGCCTCGCCATCCACGGTCAGAAGAATCGTCTCTAAGCCTGAACTGTTCGACGAATCTTTGCCATGTATCGCTATCAAGGAGCTGTGAATTCATGACGAATTTTGCTGCGTCATAAAGAAGCCCCTTATAATCGTTCTCTCCCCTATCGTTTATAAAAAATGTGTCGGTGGTCTTGCGCACGGAATTTACCGGATCGCCTGCATATATTTTTTCTATTGCTCTGCTCATTTTATTTTCCCTCGCAGTAATATATTTACATTCATTTTAATATGTTTTACTGTCTTTGTCAATGGCGTGTGATTACTTTTTTAGCTGAAATTCTGTCGTTTTTTTACTTTTTCTTATATTTTCGAAAAAAACTGTTAAAATGTCTAATCACAGCGGGTTGGCGCAGGCTAACTGTTTGTGTAATATGCCGAAATATAAACAATGTCGAAAAAACTATTGACAAAATCCCCTAAAAAGTGTATCATATTATAAAGTTAGCCAAGGCTAACCATAAAAGCGGAGGGAAAAATATGAACACGCTTAAAACAGTTAAGGTTGGACAGAGAGTTAGGGTCGTTAAGCTCCACGGAGAGGGTGCTGTCAGACGCAGAATTATGGATATGGGAATTACCAAAGGCGTTGAAATATACGTCAGAAAGGTTGCACCGCTCGGTGACCCCATAGAGATAAATCTGCGAGGATATGAGCTTTCCATTCGCCGCACAGATGCGGAAATGGTGGAGATCGAATAAGTCTTTGAATTTATTTTATCAAGAGGTTAGCGAGGACTAACCAAGAAAGCGAGGAAAAACCATGTCACTTAAGATCGCAATCGCTCTCGCGGGAAATCCAAACTGCGGTAAAACTACGCTATTCAACGCTCTCACGGGCTCAAATCAGTATGTTGGAAACTGGCCGGGAGTTACCGTTGAAAAGAAAGAGGGCAAATTTAAAAAAGACAAGGACGTCATAATAACAGACCTGCCGGGCATCTATTCCCTCTCACCTTATACCCTTGAAGAGGTGGTAGCCCGCAATTATCTTGTGGGTGAATGTCCCGACGCAATACTCAACATCGTCGATGGAACCAATCTTGAGAGAAATCTCTATCTCACAACACAGCTTATCGAGCTTGGAATTCCCGTTGTGGTAGCCATCAATATGATGGACGTCGTAAGGAAAAACGGGGATAAAATCGATATCGAAAAGCTGGGAAAAGGGATCGGCTGTAAGGTCGTTGAAATTTCTGCGCTTAAAAGTGACGGAATTTTTGAGGCAGCAGAGCTTGCTATCGAAGAAGCAAAGCATGGAAAGCTTGTTCCCAAACATATTTTTTCGGGAACTGTTGAGCACGCCATTGCACATATAGAAGAGGCTGCCATACATGGCATGCCCGAGGATAGACAAAGATGGTATGCGGTCAAACTATTCGAGCGTGACGAAAAGGTGCTCGCAGAGCTGGGAATAGATGAGAGCAAGCGTTCACACATCGAAAAGGATATTGCAGCAGTTGAAGCGGAGCTTGATGATGATTCTGAGGCTATAATAACCAACGAAAGATACGTTTACATAACGAATCTTCTCTCCACCTGCTATAAAAAGAAGTCTGCGGGAAAGTTTACCCTCTCGGATAAGATCGATAGGGTAGCCACAAACAGAATTCTTGCCCTTCCCATCTTTGCCCTTATCATGTTCTGCATTTATGCAATAGCAATGGGTAATTTCCCATTCTCCATCGGCACGATGGGAACAGATTTTGCAAATGACAAGATCTTTGGCGAATATGTACCTGCATTTTTCAACAGCTTTCTCCTAAAGGACGGCTCACCGATAATTGCACCCTGGCTTTACGGACTTATAATGGACGGAATAGTCGGCGGAGTTGGTGCCGTGCTTGGATTTGTACCACAGATAGTAGTGCTTTATCTTCTCCTTGCTGTTATTGAGGACTGCGGATATATGTCCCGCATTGCATTTATTATGGATAAGCTTTTTCGCAAGTTCGGTCTTTCGGGAAAGAGCTTTATTCCTCTTCTTGTGGCAACGGGATGCAGCGTTCCCGGAATAATGGCATCCAGAACTATCGAGCAGGAAAAAGACAGAAGAATGACCATTGTTACCACATCCTTTATTCCTTGCGGAGCAAAAATGCCCATCATCGGACTTTTTGCAGGCGCTATTTTCGGAAATTCCGCCCTTGTGGCTGTTTCTGCTTTTCTTATTGGCATTGCCGCAGTTGTGGTTTCGGGAATTATCCTCAAAAAATTCAAGGCGTTTTCGGGTGAACCCTCCCCCTTTGTTATGGAGCTTCCCGCTTATCATGCGCCCATACTTAAAAACGTTCTGCGCACAACATGGGATAGAGCTTGGGACTTTATCAAGCGCGCGGGAACGGTAATATTGCTCTCAGCCATCATTCTTTGGTTTCTTCGAGGCTACGGCTTTGAGAACGGCACATTCGGTGCGGTTGAAAATGAGAACAATTCGCTGCTTGCCATCGTTGGAAGTGCCATTTCCCGGATCTTCTATCCCATTGGCTGGATTGGCGATATGGCTTGGAAATCCACCGTTGCCACAATCACGGGTCTTATTGCAAAGGAAGAAGTTGTACTTACATTCAGCACCCTCTATAACGCTGCAGATGCAAGCTCTCTTTGGGATGCCATCAGAGCCGATTTCGGTTCTGTTACCGCATATAGCTTTATGATATTCAATCTCCTCTGCGCACCGTGCTTTGCCGCAATGGGAGCAATCAAGCGTGAGATGAACAGCGGAAAATGGACTGCATTTACCCTTTCTTATATGACATTATTTGCATATATAATTTCAATGATAGTATATCAGATAGGCGGTCTTTTCACAGGTGAAGCAAGCTTCGGAATATTTACAATTGCCGCAATAGTTGCCCTCATCACTCTCATTTATCTGCTGCTCAGAAGGAACAAATACGAAAATTCTGTAAAGAGGTGATATTATGCTGCCAACGATAATCGTGGCATCCGTTCTATGCCTTATAGTTGGACTTATAGTTGCATTTATGGTCCGAAACAAAATAAAGAACAAAGGCTCATGCTGCTGCGGCTGTAGCGGATGCGCCATGAAGGATAAATGTCATCAGGATAACAAATAAACAATAAGGGGTTGCCATGCAGCCCCTTATTTTATATCAAAAATTACTTATGCTGTTCAGTTTTTTCATTATCTACCAAAGATTTGATATATTCAGATGGGGACATCTTTGTAAATCTCTTAAAGCTTTTTGAAAAGACCGCAACATCAGAAAAGCCGCATGCAAATGCCGTTTCGGTAACACTCATTCCGCTTCTTAGGCAATTCCAAGAAGCTTGAATACGGGTTCTTGTTAAATAATTGCTTAAAGTGAAGCCTGTTTTTTCCTTAAAAAGCCTTGAAAGATATCTGCGACTAAGATTTAACTCCTTGGCAATGCCTTCAACAGTAATTCCGTGCATATAATTCTGCTCAACAAATTCTCTGGTCTCATATACATAATCTATCGGCTTTTTGGGGGAAGTCTCCGCAATTTCACAGTATAATTCATAGAGAAGGGATAAAAGCTTATATTCACGCAATCTCGGCATATCCTTTGTTTCGTTCATTCTTTTGAAAATATCCCCCTCATAGCGAACAACGGTAGGCATACTCTCAAAAAACTTTGCAAGAGCACCGTCAAAGCTTATCCAACGGTAAAACCAAGGGGCGTCATCATCCGTATAGTATTTGACAAGCTCACCCTTGCACATAATGAATATCTCTCCTGCATTGACCTTATAAACATTGCCGTTTTTTTCAAGATATCCACATCCGCTCTCCACATAATGCAGGCTCGTATAAGGAAATCTTCTGATATTCGGCTTTTTTCCCTTATAGCTTTGGTCATAGCCGCAAGCTCTGGGATTCAGATCAGTAAAATGATGATTAAATACGGGAGTAAATTTTAGCTCGGCTTTCATTTTTCCTCTCCTTATTTCCGCTTTATATCTCTCTCGGGTCTATTATACAACAAATATTTTCGAAAGGCAATATCAAAAGCAAAAAAGTTACTTTTTGACATGGACTTTTCACTGCCTGTGTGTATAATTTAGGTATAACACTATGTTTTGGAAAGGAAGTAATTATGAGTAGCTCAAAAATGTCAAAAAAGAAAATTCTGCTGATTCTGTCGCTTATCGTTATAACGGTTCTCGCCGCAATTTCGGTCAGTGCAACAGAAAACGAAGGTTTCACCTTTGAAAAAGGTACGACCTACGAGATCAGAAACCCATTCAGAAGCGGTGCACCTTCAACCGTGGAGGCAACTGTTTATCTTGAAGATACAACAGCGGCAAGCGGAGTTATTTTAGGTAACTACTGGTATAAATATACCTCTGTTGTTTCTATTGATTTCAAAATAGAAAAGGACGGTATGCCAAGGATCAGCATACAAACAGGAAACAACACCTTCAGCAATTATGATTTTACCGATGTCAAAATCGAAAGCGGTAAATTTTTAACATTGCGCTTCGTTATCGACAGAAGCACAGAGGGCGCACATAAGGCAATGCTTTATGTTGACGGAGCTCTTATGCAGACGATAGAAAATGAAAAAATAGTTCAGCAATCAACTCCCCAAGCATTCGTTTTCGGCGGAAACAGAAATGCCCCCAACATCGGAGACGGTAACTCCGAATATTTTAAGGGCAAAATATCAAAGCTGACCGTATGGACGGAGACAGTTTATCCCGAGGACAGCGAAACCGCTCCGCTGCTTACTTTCGATTATTCCGCAAGCAATACGAAAGATGTAATTACCGATACGACCGGCAACGGCTATGATGCATATTATACCGAGCGTTTTCTGACAAAGGATGAAATACCCGAGCGCATAGAGGATTATTCCTATACCTTTGCGGTGCTCGGTGACCCCCAGTATGTTGCGAGCAATCACCCCGACCATTATCAGAAGATATATGATTGGATAATAGCTCAGCACCCCGAATACGTTATCGGTCTTGGCGATATCCAGGACGAAATGAGCAATACATCCGATGCCGCTCACGAGCAATGGAAGGTTGCGCAGTCTGCAATCTTTTCTTTGGACGACGCGGGAATTCCGCACACACACATCAGAGGAAACCACGATTATGCCACAATTTACAAGCAATACCTGCCATGGGAAAGATACAGTTATATATTTGACGGAGTAAATGCCGGCTCATACTCAAACAACATCGTAAACACTTGGCGAACCATCGAAATGGGCGACACAAAATGGCTCATTTTAGGACTTGATTATAATCCAAGCGCAAAGGTTATAAATTGGGCAAAGACCGTTATTGAGGAGCATCCCGAGCACAATGTTATAATCGCTTCTCATTCATATCTCAACCGAGTAGGTAATGTTACAAACAATGCAAATTCCAAGATGATTTGGAGCGAGCTTGCAGATAAATATGCAAATGTTGTGCTTGTTCTCTGCGGACACGTTTATTCGGATAACATTATCGTCAATAAGAAGGTAAATTCCGTAGGAACGACCGTTACAGAAATGCTTATCGACTATCAGTATCTTGATACTTATTATAGCACTCCTCTCGCCATTGCAACACTCTTCCATTTCTCCGAGGACGGAAGAACTCTTCAGGTTGAAAACTATTCAACCTATAATGAGGCTTATTATAAAATGGCAAATCAGTTTACGGTAGAGCTTGATGTTCTTGACGTTGAAAAAAGTGAGATCAAAAATGAAGGTACGCCTGATTATGAGCTCTCTGCCGCCACAGAAAGCGGCACAATTGACGGCTATACGTGGAGCATTTGCGATGATACACTCATTATAAGCGGCTCTGCCGATACAAAAGTGCTCTCGGATGCCTCCGCCATTGCTTCTCTTGCAGCCTCTGTTAAGAAGATAGTTATTGAAAATTCAACTCTTATAGAGGAGATCGGAGACGGACTTTTCAGCGGCTTTTCAGCCTGTGAAACGGTTATTCTCCCTGCAAAGCTGAACAAGATCGGTTCAAAAACCTTTGAGAATATGACCTCTCTTAAAACTGTTGCGCTTTATAATGATTATTACGGCTCAAATTTTGACGGAAACAACATCATAAACCTTTATGACATCAATTATTTTGCCGCCAATTCCTTTGCCGGTGCTTGTTCCTCCGAAGGACTTACGGTTTATATACCATATAACGCTATTATGTCGGGAGAGTCACAAAAATTCATCTCGGCAGATGCAACATACTATATTTACCCCAAGGGAAATGCATCCGATCTCGTTCGAGATAATGCATCAGACGGCGACACCGTAAAATACTACACATACGAAATGACAGGCAATGCAAGGCTCACAACAGAAGGAACAAATCTCTTAAGAGATAATAGCGGAAATATGTTCACTTGGAGCTTTGATGCCGATAGCGGCAAGCTGACATTGAATTTTCTTGGAGGTTCTGCCCTTTATGATCCGGATGAGGGCTTTGGTGAATGGAAAAAGCTCTGGAAGGACGCTGTAAAGACCATTGAAGTATACGGAAAAGCAAGCTATAACAAGCTGCAGATCTATGCAGGCACGGATTATTCCACAGGTCTTTTTGACGGATACAAAAATCTCGTAAGCATCTATTTTGAAAAAGCAAGCTCCGGAAATGTATGCTCCGAGTGGCAGGTAACAGGAAACAGCACCGATAATAAATTCGGAATGTTCTCGGACAATCCAAAGCTGACCACAATAGGTCTAGGACAACTCACCGAGGGCGTTGTTGACCTTACGGGACTTACCAAGGTAAGCGGAGTTGCCTTTAACAAAATGTTCAGCGGCTGTTCTTCAATAACAAAGGTCATTGTTCCTTCAAAAACAAATATGGGCGACCTTAAAGCACATATGTTTGAGGGATGCACCTCCCTTCAGAGTGTAACATTGCCAACAAATCTCACAAAAATCGGCGCAAACAGCTTTAGCGGCTGTACTTCTCTAAAATATCTCACATTGCCTGCAGGCGTCGTCACCATTGACGAGACTGCCTTTGACAGCTCAATGACTGTTCTCACAGGAGTTCTCGATACATATAACACCGTTAAAGGCTACGGTTTCAGCGCGGCAATCGATCTCCGAGAAACCGCTCTCGATGATTTTGCCATCGAAAGAAATGACACTTCAATTCAGCTTACAGTGTTCCTCAAAACCGGAAAAGACGTTACCGAATACAGTGCCTCTGCACTTATGGAAAAATTCGGTGAAAATGTTAAATATATTGTTTATCCATCAACTCCCGGAGCAGATGCCGTAAGAGCGCTGAAGAAGGATAATGACACAATAAAGCTGGGCTATTACAGCACCGATCTTTACAGCGAGCTTACAAGAAGCGGAAAGGAAAACCAGAGTAACACATCAGGTGCCGGATATTTTTATTGGAGTTTTGACGAAAGCACCGGTAAGCTCACCTTCACACTTGACGGTTATGATTTTATGTTCCGCACATATTCCTTGCTCTATACAGCATGGAAAAATATATGGAGAAATGAGATCATCCATATCTCCGTTGAAGGTAAGGATCAGTATGACAAGCTAATGAATAACAACGTAAGTGAAAGCATCATGGCAAATATGCCGAATCTTGAAAGTATTCTTTTTGAAAGTGATCTTTCAACGATCATCCAGAATACAAGCACTTCAACAGGTGTTTTTGCGGGAAATCCTTCCCTTAAATCATTGGGCTGGGGAACTCTCACAGAAGGCGTCATTGACCTTTCAAAGCTTTCAAGAATGCAAAGTGCAAATCATCATAAGGATATGTTCAAGGGCTGCAGCTCTATCAAAAAGGTCATCATGCCCACAAATCTCAAGGGCAACAGCGGAACATATCAAAACAAAACACTTCCAATAATTGCCGAAGGTATGTTCAACGGATGCACAAGTCTTTCCGAAATCGTCATTCCATCCTATTTTACAACTGTTAATGCAAATGCATTTGAAGGTTGCACTTCCCTTGATTATCTCGTTCTCGGTAAAAATGTGACAACCGTTTCCGCAACTGCATTTGATGGCACGGACACAAAAATAATTTGCTTTGATGAGACACAAATAAACACAATAAACACAGCACTTGCGTCCGGAACAACAAATGCAAAGGCTACACTTTACGGTTCTCTTAGTGCAGAGGGAATTTCGATAAGGCTTACAAGCTACAACGGACTCCGTTTCATCTATTCCTTTGATAACAAAGAAGCGGAAGAGATGAAAAATGCCGGATTTGAGCTTAAGGAATACGGTATTATATTCTCCAGCGCAGAGAAAAAAGACCTTGCTTTTGTTACAGGAAATAACGGTGAATATATCTCTGGTGATGGAACGAATAAAGTGGCTGTTTACAACGCTTCTTATGCTGAAAATAACGGCTTCTGCGGAAAATATCTCTCAACAAGCACATCGGAGCGCACAGATTTTGCGGGTACTATCACCAATTTCACCACCGAATACATGAAGCGTGACGTTTATGTTGCGGCATATTCGGTATATACCGACAAGGATGGCAACGAATATATCCGACATCTCAATTACGGCGAAGTGAACGCAGAATATGAAACCGCAAATCTCTTTGAAACGACCTTCGCTATGCTTGCAGATGCCGAAAGCGGAATAAAAGAACAGCATTTTGACGATGCGGCAGTATTTAATACACTCCTTATAGGTGCAGATATCGAAGACTATAAAAATACTGCAATTGAAGGCTTTTCAAGCGCAACGCTTACCCTCGCAGGAGACGGAAACGGCAATTATCTTGCGATCATAAAGAACGGCAGTGCAGAAACCCTCGAGAAAGTAAAAACAATGCTGTCCGATGCAGAATATACAATTATTGACTATATTTTAGTTTCAAATTAAATGAAAAATGCAGAGCCAAATGCGGCTCTGCATTTTTATATTAAAATTCAATTTCAAGACCGTCATATGCGGCTTTCATTCCAAAGGATGCAAGCCTTGCGGAAAGCCTTTCGTGATCCAGATGTTCGTATTTTGAAAAATGAGTACCCAGAGCTATACCACTGCTCTTTAGAACATTTCTGCTTCTCATCGTTTCAAGC
>CAYPKQ010000038.1:0-15551 GCA_964411355.1 uncultured Lachnospiraceae bacterium | reverse complement strand
GCAGAGGAAAAGGGCGCAGAGCTTGTTTATGTCCCTATTGGACTTGAAGCCTTTGTTTTCTTTGTGAATATTGATAATCCCACCCAAAATTTAACTGCAGAGCAGATAAGAAAAATTTATTCGGGTGAGATTAAAAACTGGTCGGAGGTCGGCGGTGCAAATAGGATAATCAATCCCGTTTCAAGACTCCGTGGAAGCGGAAGCCAGACCGCCATGGAGGCTTTTATGAAGGATAGGGAGATTGGCAGAAAATCATTGCTCTCCATATTTGGCGGCTCTATCGGCTTTTCTTTCAGATACTATATGAACGGAATTGTCGAGAATGAAAATGTAAAAATTTTGTCTATGAACGGAATTGAGCCAACTCCCGAAAACATCAAAAACGGAACTTATCCCGTCATTGCAGAGTTTTATGCTATCTACCGTGAGGATAACATCAATGAAAACATCCAAATTCTCATTGATTGGCTTCTCTCGGATGAGGGGCAAATCCTTATTGAGAAAAACGGTTATATCGGGATAAAATAATAAAAGGGCTGATACATAGCTTTAAAAAGCTTTTGTTTCAGCCCTAAATTTTTATATTGGTTTTACGAAGAAACAGTAATTTGTCTGTGCGAGAGGACATTCGTAAGCCTTCTCTTGCAGGGAAGGCTAAGAACTCACCGATAAATTATTGATTATCAATCTTTTCCTATTGCTTTACGGATATCGGCTGGAGAAACATTGCGAACCTTTTTGCATTGTTTTACCGCAAGAGCTGCAGCGGCACCCGCTGCCTCTCCTATTCCGATGCATATTGGCATTGCTCTAAAATTTGAATGTGCCATGTGTGTTCCCGAAATGTTTCGTCCCGAAAGGAGAAGCCCGTCGATTTTTTCGGGAACGAGGCATCCGTAGGGAATAGTATAGCCTTTTGTTTGCCTAAAATTTTTTTGAGAGCCTGTTTTGTCAAGTCCCGCACCGTCAACATTATGTACGTCAAAATTGAAATATGCATCATAGACAACATAGTCATCATGTATATGAGCATTTGCAATTTCTTCCTCGGTCAATGTGTATAGTCCCTTGAAATGTCTTGTTTCTCTTATGCCGATAAGAGAGGCTGAGCCGATGATATAGCAATTTTCATATCCCGATACGTATTCTCGCAGAAAATCAACAATGGGGAGCATTTGATATCGGCAACCGAGCTCGGCTTCGGTAAGAGATGATGCATCCGTGCCGTCGATATTGGTGATATTTGTCATATTGCAAGTGACGATTCCGGGAATTGTTGATTTATATAGCAGAACATGACCTGCGGGGTGAGGTAGCTTTTCTTTTGCAAGTGCTTGAAGCTCACCCTTTTCGGTATCTATAAAATGCTCAAATGCGCCGGGGAAAACCGCACGCTCCATATCAACTCCGCCAACCTTGAACATGAGAGTTGCGGGCTGCATTTTGCCGTCGCTTTCTCTGCCCTTGATATATTCTGCTCCGCATTTAAAGGCAACGTCTCCATCTCCGCTTGCATCTATTATAACGTCGGCATAAAATGCGGAAAATCCGCTTTTGTTATGGCAAACGATGCCGATGATTTTTTCCTTATCCATTAGAACATCACAAAATGTGGTGTAAAGCAGAATCTCCGCACCTGCCTCGCAGAGCATTCCCATATATGTAAGAGTCAGCATTTCGGGGTCTATATATTTAAGCTCCTCGCAGGGGAAACGGTTCAGCTTTGCCGCCCTCTCGATGATTTCATGATAAAGCTTATTTCCAACCGTGCCCGTAAAATGGCTCATATATCCGCTGGTGGATATTCCTCCAAGTCTTCCGAGGGCTTCTATTATAAGAACCTTTGCGCCGTTTCTTGCGGCAGAGACAGCACTTGCAACGCCTGCAGGACCCGATCCTACAACGATCACGTCATATTTTTTTTCGCTTTCAATATTTATTTCGTATTTCATCTTGATTTCTCCTTTATTTTGTGATATTATGATAGCACGAATATATATGATATTCCTTTGAATTTCTGCCCGAAATATATAAAAATATGCAAAGGAGATCTGTTTTGTACGATATTAGCAGTATTAAAAACTACATACTTTATCTGAAGAATAAATGTTCACTTTCGGTGACTCTTCATCCGCTTACGGAAGAAGCGCTGATGCTTACAGGTGATCTTATAAGCTTCAATATACATGATAATTCCTATTGTATTTATGTTAAGACCTTTCCGAGTGCTCAAAAGCATTGCATTGAACGGCAGCCAAAGATAGGTGAGCATTTCAAACAAGGCTCGTTTTGCGGTGCTTGCTATGCGGGGGTAAAGGAATTTGTTTATCCTATAATGAGCCGCGAGAAAACAGTCGGTTTTATATGCGTCAGTGGATATATGACGGAAAATGCCGAAAGCTACATAAAAAGGACTTCGGAAAAATTTTTGATCCCCGAGGAAAACCTCAGAGAGGTGTATTTTTCTTCTCTTAAGAAAAATATGCCATCAAAGGAAGAGGTGGATACCATCATTCGCCCACTTTGCGATATGCTTGAGCTGGCGTATCTTAAGACCGAAGATACGGTACAGAATGAGGAGGATATTACAGATAGCGTTGTCAGATTTTTGAAGCAGTACCATACGGAGAATATAGGGCTTGATGATATCTGCAATCATTTTTCCTGCAGCCATTCTCATATCAGCCATCTTTTCAAAAAGAGGAAAGGGAAGAACATCAGGGAGTATATTTGCGATCTCAGAATAGAGGATGCAAAATCTCTGCTCAAATATTCAAATTTGACGATTACGGAAATTGCGTATTCAGTTGGTTTTGGAGATTCCAATTATTTTTCAAATGTTTTCAGAAAAAAGGTTGGAGTTTCTCCTATGAAATTCAGAAAAACATCTTTATTTTAGACGGTTTTGTCTTTAGTTTCGCCATTTTCAAAAATCCCTGTATGTGTTAAAATATAAATGAAAACCGAAAGGGAGGAATGAAAATGTATAATATTAAATTTGATTCTTATGTTCCCGAGCCTTCGCCAGCAAAAAGCGACAGGATCGTTGCGGCTCATTATTATGCTGCATGGAAATACGGTGCGGCAAGAATTCATGAAGGATTTAACGATCTTGCTGATGAATGACCGGACAGAACTCCTCTTATGGGATATTACGATGAAGATGATCCGGAGGTATGCGATTGGGAGATAAAATGGGCTGTTGAGCACGGCATAAATTGCTTTATTTATTGCTGGTACAGAAATCTCGAAAACATGGGCAAGCCGGTTACCGAAAATGACCTTTGTTGCGGTCACGGAATACATGAGGCTCTTTTTAATGCAAAATACAAAAATTATATGAATTTTGCAATCATGTTCGAGGCTTCCGAGCGCTGGGGCGACACCGATAAGAACGATCTTCTTGAAAATCTCATGCCATTCTGGATGGAGACATATTTTAAGAAGGATAATTACCTTAAAATTGATAACAAGCCCGTGCTTTTCGTTTACAGACAGGAAAGACTGTCAAATGAATGCTTCAAGGATAATGCAGAGCAAAAGGCTGCCTTTGATTCTTGCCGTGAATATGCCAAAAAGTGCGGCTTTGACGGTATGATCTTTGCCGCAAATAAATACGGTTCACTTTCCTTTGAAGAAACCAAAGCAATCGGTTATGATTTCACGTTTTGTTATAATTCTCAATTTGAATGTCCCGAGGACAATTTTGATGATGAAGAAGCGATAATCGCAGGTCAGCTTGATGCATTTAATGAGCGTCTTGAATTTGATAATAAATATTTTATTCCGACTTCTTCCTGCTTTTGGGATCCTACACCTCGCTTTAGTGAGAGATGGCAATCTCTTGGATATCATTTTGAAAGATCAAAAAGGTGGCATCTCAGCCCCGAGGGCTTCAGACGGGTTCTTGAAGGTATGAAGGCGAGAACTGACGAGCTTCCCGAGGACGCTTGGGCAAAGAAGATAATTATGATCGACAACTGGAATGAGTGGGACGAGGGTCACTTTGTTGCTCCCAGCCATAAATTCGGCTTCAAATATCTTCAGGCGGTAAGAGAAGTGCTTACCGAAAGAAATAATCTTCCCGATTACAGAACACCGCAGGATCAGGGCTTCACTGGATATAATAAATCTTGGAGAACTCCAGATTTTAAAGAGTTTTGTGAGAAAAATCTGAAGAAATAAAAGGGTTTTGCTTATAAACAGATGTCTATACGTTAAACAGTAATTTAGCGAACTGTTGAAGATGTATTTTGTAGGGGACGTCGCAGTCGACGTCCCCTACAAAAATTCGTTATCGCCTGTTCGATAAATTACTGTTTATCACATAAATAAAGGAGCCGGTGACGCAGCTCCTTTTCTTTTATGAATTAGCTTTTATAAAATCAACAATTGGTTTTGGATCCGAAAGGCTATGGGGATGATGACCGCAGCCGGGTTTTACGATATGTTCGACATTTACGCCCTTATCTCTAAATGCTTTTACAAGAATTTCGCAGTTTTCGGTATGGGGAACGACTTCGTCGGAATCGCCGCAGACGATGATGGTCGGTACACCTGTGGCAATCAGCTCGTCAGTCTTATCAAGGGGATTACCCTTGAAATTCTTTATATCATCTCCGCTAAGACCGTAAACTGCATTGCAAAGCTCTGTATCATGCTCACTTCCGAGACCTCTTCCAAGACCATATGGCCAGCTTTTGAGATCGAGAACGGGGGCATCAAGATAAAGCACCGAGATATCTTCGGGGTATTTGACTGTGTAATTTGCAGCATAAAGTCCGCCTCTTGAAAAGCCGAAAATCGCGGCTTTGGAATCAAGGTCAAATTCCTTGACAGCAAAATCATGAAATTTTTTCATCATTTCAACAGCTTTGGGTGAGCCGAAAAGGTCGGGAATGCGGTAATAGAGCACATTCCAGCCCTCTTCCATCAGTGCTTTGTCTGCATAATCGAATGCGCCGAGAAATTCTGCTCGCCAAACCCATTTTCTGCCCGCACTTTCGGGGCGCAGAAGAGTGACTTCTTTGCCATCAAATGTGGAATTTATTGTATCAAATTTCATATTTGAACCTCGCATAACTTTTTTGTCATTATATCATAAGTTAATTTGAATTTCAATAGTAAAATATTCACATTTGAATGATTTTTTTCGGTATTGGCTATTGCATTTTTTACTTAAAGATGATACAATTAATGTAATTCAATTTGGGAGGAAAATTATGAAAAGAAAATATAATGTTGACATTAAGTGGCTTGCGGTTACCTCTTTTGAAATGAAATTCGATGATCTTACCGTTGTAACAGATCCTTATATTACCGAGTGTAAAGGCACGGATATTACATATGAGGCGGTTGAAAACTGTGATATTATTTGTCTCGGTCACGCGCATTGGGATCATGTGACCGATATACCGAGGCTTTGCAAGAAATTTGCGCCAAAGATTCTTTGCGGAGATCAAACAGCCATGCCTCTCGCAAAATGGCTGAACTATAACCCAACATTTATTTATCCCATGTACCCCGATACCGAGCTTGATTTTAACAGCGTGAAAATCCGTGCGCTTTATGGCAGACATAAATCTCTCGGCAAAGGATTTAATGATCTGTGTGCCAAGCTTGATACCAATGAATATTGCTTGGCTGACCCCGGAATTGCTTCGCTTCAGGCTGTTGGAAGCATGGAATATCGAAATTTTCTTTTCACCGCAAAAAACGGTACAAGGATTTTAGTTTGGGGTAATGATCCAACGCCTGAGCAGCTTAACATTTGCAAGGCACTAAAGCCGGATATCGGCATAATTCAGAAAGGTTCAACGCTCGAGGAAGTAGTCGCAAAGGCGGAATTTGCAGCAAAAATTGGCTGTAAAGTTCTTATTCCTCATCATCACGATTTCAGAGGCGTTGATGCTCCCGATGTCAATGAGGGTTTTAAGCGGGATTTTTTGAAGCTTGTTCCCGATGGAGAATTTATAACACCTGTTCACGGTGAATGGATTTATCTCTGATAGAGGTTTAGAAATTGATGGGTTTAGGCATCTGCCACATCGTTTTAGCATAAGGATTATTCCGAGTGATGCCTATAAAAGTTGTTTATGGGTGAATTTTAATTGTTCAAATAAGCAGAAATAGTACCATAAAATCTATATTTGTCAAGCATTTTTTGCAAATTTTGTGAACAAATATAAAAAATCTGTTCTTCTGCACTTTTTATACCGACTATTGTCAAAAGGTACACTTATTGACAATAGTCGGTACAAGGAGAAGTAAAATGAAAAAGAAGCTTTTTACACTATCAGCAGCTTTAATCTTCGCAGTTTGCAGTATGTTTTTCTGCATATCAGCCTCTGCCGAGGTTTATGAAGGCGACTGCGGCGCAGACGGTGATAATGTTACCTATAAGCTTGATACCTCAACCGGAGTACTTGAATTTACCGGCACAGAGATGATGACATTGGGGTATACCGGGTATTACCCGAGTCATGATGGATTTTATTCAAACGCCCCTTGGGGAAGTCTTTCCTTGAAGGATTATGTAAAAAATGTCGTTATTTCGGAAGGAATAACGAACATTGGAGGTTTTGCATTCGGTGGTTGTAAAAATCTTACGAGTATAACAATCCCCGATAGCATAACAGTATTGTTTTTTCAGCATTTACCGGTTGTCTTAGCTTGCCGGCTATAGAGGTTGGAGAAGGCAATACAAGATATTGCGATATAGACGGTGTTCTTTTTTCAAAAGATATGAATACGCTTGTTGCATATCCTGCCGGCGGTGCGACAACATACAGCATTCCGGAAGGTGTTCTAAAAATTGGTGTTTCAGCGTTCGAAGGTTGTAGCAGTCTGAAGAGTGCAACATTTAAAACGAAAAATGTAGAAATTGGCGGTTCTTCATTCGATGATTGCGCCGAGCTTGAAACCATATATCTTTACAGGAACAGCACGGCGGATGAGTATTTTTCATACGAGGAATATACGAAGATATACCTTGATGACATTGAATTTGGTGATGCAAGCGGTGACAATGTCATAAATGCGAAGGACATGGTGCTTTTGGCGAAGTCATTTACCGGCTGGGATGTCGAGATAGACAAAACTGCCGCAGATTGCAACCTTGATGACGTTTTCGACATAAAAGATATTGCTCTGCTTGAGCAGTATCTTGCAGGGGGGATGTGATTCTCTGTTGAATAAAAAGGGGCTGATAAATCGACCTCTTTTTTTCGTTATTTAATAAATTCGAATCTTTTTTGTGGAATAAAATCGACAGTTACATATTCCTCAAACATCCACTTAGGACGAACCCGGATCGTGCCATCGGAAACTGATTTATAAATAACAGTAGTTTCAAGTGTCTCACTATCGGTTCCAAGACCGATGACTTCATATTCGCCGCCCTTATAATGACGGTATTTTCCGAGCTTGATCTCGCCGGTGGGATTTGACGGATCGAATCTGAGTCTGAAGAACTGATGTTCCGGGGGAGTGTAAGAATGCGTACCGGCCTGGAGGAAATTTATCTCCTTTATGCCGCTTAAGCAATTATAAAGGGTTGTTGTGGTCGATGGCGGACAGACATAATCTCCCAGCCTTGCGTTTATTTTTACAGGACACTTTACTCTCGTAGCCTGTGCGACGGTATCGAAATAGCGCAGACCTTCGGCAAATTTTGGTCTCCATCCTGCCATAAATCCTTTGCTTTCGGCATTCAGATTGCAGAACCACGGAATGCTTATTTCAAGGAATGTAACGTCCTTGTCATGCGCCGCCATGGTTGTTGCCTGAAACGCACCCTGGCTACCGCCCGTTACCTTGAAGCCCTTACCGTTCCACATTGGGAGAGATTTTGCAAATTTTAGCCCGACAAGGTCGCGAATCATAACATTTCTCCAATAGGTCGTCATATTGGAGGCATTTTCAGCATTGCTCATGCCATATCCGCTGAGTTCGTTTTTAAAAACACTCTCTGCTTCAACTCTCTTGTAGCTGTTTTCAATTCCGTGAGCGTTGATCTTGAAAATGACGGTATTTTCACAGTATTCCGGAACAGAAGGTGAAATAGAGTATCCAAGAAAGACACCGCAAAGAGGGTGTTTTTCTCCATCGTCGGGATAAGTGAGAACACCCGAAGAAGGTCTGCCGTCGCAAGGAACTGAAACTCTTATATCATAAGCCTTGAAGCCTTCTGGTATACCTTCCTTTATCTCTTCCTTATAGAGAATTTCGGGGGTGTGATTTTCAACCATCGTCTCAATATCGCCCCAATATTCGTCAAAATCCTCGGGGATGGTGTCGCAATATTCAAGCTTGTCGATATCTGCGCCCGCACCTGCTTCAAGAATGTCAAAATCCGGAGCAATCGCTGAATCTGCCAAGTGTACTGTTGCATAAAGGTGCAGATATCCGGGCTTTGAAAGGGAAGCCTCAATTATAAGCGGCTTATTGTTATTAAATTTATACGTTCCGAAAATATTACTTCCGTCATCGCCCTTAACATCCCATTTTATGTAGTCATAAGGTACGGGATTGCAATTTATTTTTGCTTCAATTTTAAAAATTATCTTCTCACCGCATTTGTATGACAGCGCAGGCTTATCTGTGGTGCATTTTAAATATTTTGACATTTTTTACTCCTTGCGATTTTTTCTAAATTATATCACCAAAGAATAATAAAGTCAAGGATTTTTTGTTATTTAATAGGTTCTTTTGTATATGCCGAAAACTCCTCTGAAAAATCACCGCAAACTCCGTTTGTGTTTACTGCTCTTACCCTATAAAAATACTCTGTGTGCGTTTCAAGTCCCTCGTCAACGTATCTTGCAACTCTGTATTCTTCGGGTAAAACGATCGCCACAAAATTCCCATCATCCGGAATAAATCCTTGTTCTTTGCTCCTGTAAAGCTCATAATGGGAAAGATTTTTTTCCATATTTTGTCCCCAAAGCAGATACAGATGACCGTCATTTTCTCCGCATGCGGCACGAGGCTTTGTTATAAGACCTGTATAGACCGAGCCGATAGGAGCAGGTTTTTCTTCGCAGATGATATCTTTTGTATCTTCACGGCGTTTGATATTATGCTCTCTAAATCGGATGCTCGTCAGGCCCATGCCGCCGGCAGTTTCATTTATAGGATTTTCATTTATATCACATTGTTCTGCGCTGTAAGAAGAACCGATTTTAGCCGTGACAGCCATTTTCTCTCCATAAAGACGGAGAATAGCACCTTCGCCGTTCTCTGCGCCTTTAAGGCAAATAAAACGCTGTTCATCGGGGATTTCTATAAAAGAATAAGAATCGCCCGGCAGATTTCCGCCCTCATTTTCCTTTTTCTTTATGATCTGTGGGTTAACAAAGCATTCTGCCATCTCACGAACACCTGCCGTCAAGTAGCTGCCTTGCCATGAGGTTATCGAATATCTCAGATGAAGCTCAACATGCCTTCCGCCAACTTCATGCATCTGAAGCCAATCGTTGGAAACATAAGAATATATTTCCGAGCCATCTCCCGCAGCCCCGAAATCGGTTTTGTCGGGATGTATGTGATCGAATTCCACAAGCAAGCTGTCTCTCTGTATAAGCACCGCACCGAATTTGTCGTTTTCGGACAACGCCCATTCATGGGCGTTCATATAAGTATCTGTTGTATGTCCCGTAAGGTCTTTTGCATATTCTGCTTCACAGCCATTTAGCTGACATATCTTTTTTGCTCCGGGAACATCAAAGGGAAATGCATAATATATATAGCGGTAATAGCGATCGTTATTTATCATTGAACTGATATGGAGCAGATCGTTTTGGATATCTATTCTGTGATGCAGGCTGTCAAGAGTTACGGTTTGAATTATCTCTGCACCTGAGCGCGGTTCATTCATCCTTGCCATTACTTTTATAACACCTTGTCTTTCTATAACCTCAAATTTCGCATTTTTCGGCGTGGCATAGGTTTTGTGGTTGTCATCGGTATAAACAAAGCAGTTTGCGCCGTATTTATCCTTGCTTATTATTTCTCGCCCCAGATGCTTATCAAAAATCGATGTCATTGAGCCACTCTCGGAAAAGATTATTCTGTAATGCTCGTTTTCAATTACGGGCGGATTTTCGGGATACGATACTTTTTCCTCTATATTTTCGGTATTTGAGATGACTCTATAGCCTAAAGGCGGAATATCGTAAGCGATCGCTGTCTTGCCGTCAATATCTATTCTTTCGTTTCTATTTCGTGCGGTGGGGTTAAAGACTATAATGCTGTTTTTTTCGGCTGAAATGCTTTCTGTAAGCGCATCAAGTGCCAAAGCTCCTTCCTTTTTCGCAGTTTCTGCGGCTTTTTCGATCCAATCGCGGTGCTGCATCCATGTTTCATAAACTCTTCTGCCTTGATAGCCGCTTGTGCCGTATGAGTGCTCGTCATTAAGAAGCAAATATTCCCAGGCACGGGAAAAATCAAGTAAGGGATATTCGTATTTTGTGTATATCGAGGCAAGGACACCAAAGGATTCGGCATTTGCAAGTCTTCTATCGGCTTCAAGCTTGTCGGCAAGAAGCTGAGGTGCAGATAGAGGATGCTGATACCATCCTCCTGTGATTTCTCCCGAAAGAGTGGGAATTACAGAATCGAATCTGTTTTTAAATTCGGTGAAGAAATTATTGATATTTCCTATTATTTCAAAGCTCGGCCATGCCCATTTTTCATTCCATTTTTTCAGCCCTTCCACAATGTGTAGAGAAGGTTCTTGATCATCATAATAGCAGGGAAGGAGCCACATATCATATGGGGTGCGTTTTTCCATTTTCTCAAGTGCTGAAGCGGTTGCTTTTTCCATTTTTAAAATGTCAAGCTCTGAATCATAAGGTGAAAAACCGAAAAGCTCGGCTCCTTCCGAGTATTTTCCACCGCCAAACACAAGTATTTTTTTACTCTTATCTTTACTTTGCCACCAAAATACACGAGGTAAAGCGGAATCAAAAGTCAGCTCTATTCTTGAGCCTCCTCCTCCGTTTTCGGGATTGTTGCCCGGATTTTTATTTTTGCTTTTCCATATGGTGGATGAGAGAGGATTCCATTGGTTTGGTGCAAAAAGAATATTTTTTATACCCGCCTCTGCATAGGGGGCAACGATCCCCCACGAAAGACCGTTATTATCTATCATCGCAAGAGTTTCTGTTTTTATATTGTATTTTCTAAGCAGCTTTTCTTTTCCCGCAATGCTTCTTGCAAGCTCTTCAAAACCGTATGCATGGGTGTGATTGCCCGCAATGCCGGCGCAGATGCCGATCTTGTCTTTTTTTATGTAATTTTCAAGTATGTTTTCGGCTTCCTCTGCACCTCTGTCCATGTTGTAGTTGTCAAAACACCATGTGCCTTCAAGAGTATAGCCATAGGATGGCTCAATATCGCAAAGAGCCGCAGCTTTATCAAGCAAACTTTCTGTATTATATCTCTGAAAATAATTCGGATTATGAAGCCCTATATCGGTATGTGAGGACAGCATGATGTTTATCTTCCATTCTCTCGGCTTTTTTATGATGGATTCACAGCTGTAAAGATGCTCTCCCTTGAGTGAAAAAATCTCCCATTTTGCATTTGTGTCCGATTTTACTGCAGGCAGAAAGATCTCGGTGCGATATTCGCCCGATGTGATAGCAAGCTCAAATTTCATATTCAAAACATTGATGATTATATGTCCCGGCATATCTGCCTCGGTCAATATTTTTATAAGTTGCTTGCCCTCTCTTGTGACAAGCGAAAATGATTCTGCCTTAAAGTAACCGATCTTCATATATGATCCTCCCGATAAATAAATTATAGCTTAATTTTAATCTTCGGGGGATTGGTTGTCAATATATTTCATATTGTGAAATATTGACTTTGGGTTTTTCAAGTGATATAATAAAGAAAGTGAGGTGGTAAAATGATTCAATCTGTTAAAAAAGCCTTGAATATTCTTGAAATTTTGGGAGAAGCAAAAAATGAACCGGTCACCCTGAAAAGAATTTCAGAAATAACCGGTTATACAAAGCCGACCTGCGCTCATATTCTTGAAACCTTATGCGATGAGGGATATGCGGTAAGTGTTTCAAGATTTGGCGGATATATATTGGGACCGTCTGCCTTTTGTCTTACAAAATGGGGCAGATACGGTGAGGAGCTGGTTTCCCTCAGCAGTCCTATACTACGCTGGATGGCGAAAAAAAGTGATACCCATGCGGTTTTTGCAGTTATTCAGAGCAACAGGAAATATGTAATCGAATATGCAGACAGTGATACGGTTTATGACAAAAACAGCACGAGAATAAGCATTGATGATATATACCGAACCGCAACGGGAAGAGCAATACTTGCCAATATGGATAGGGAAAGTGTTCTTGAAATTTACAAAAAATACGGTGCTCCGTCAAAAGATGATTGGGGTGATGTCACTTCCTATGAATCGCTTACAGAAGAGCTTGAAAAGCTCAAAAAGCAAAAAATAATCATTTCCGGCATCGAAAACGGTAAATATACATACAGTCATGTTGGCTTTGCAAGCCCTATCTTCAAAAAAAGAAAATGCGTCGGTGCTGTTGGACTTGCATATAGCACCAAAGGCTACACAAGACTGCCTGATGATGAAACGAAAGCTCTCATTGGCTCTGTGCTTTTGCGCGGTGCAGCGGAGATTGAGAGAAGAATTAATTATGAATGATTTTATCTGAAATCTTTGGTGCTCTTACCGGTGATCTTTTTGAAATATTTTAGAAAGTGATTATAGTCTCCGAAGCCTGAGAGGGAGGCAATTTGATTTGCCGTCATATCAGTTGTTTGGAGAAGATCGATCGCTCGCATTATTCTGCATTTGATAATGTATTTATGAAGGCTGAGACCTGTTTGAGAAAGAACGAGATGACTGAGATAATTTGGATGGTAACCGAAAATACTTGCCAGCTTTTCGTTTGAGATAGGTTTGTCACAATTTTGGTTTATATATATCAAGATGTTTTCATGTCCTGTGCTTTTTTCTGTGGCATGTGTTATTGTTTGTCTGAAAATGCGCAATATAAGTGAGCGTGCTATATCTGAAATTATCTCATCCGAGAGGATCTTACTTTGTCTGTATTCCTCAATAATGTTCAGAAGATCCTCAGCGGCAGTAAAAAATCCGTGGATGATAATTGGGCGGTTGAGCTCCTCATAATCCTCAAAAATCACATCTTCTATGATGTTTTTTTCTTTAAAATCAAGCTTTCCGGGAGAAATGGGAAAATTCAGCTCGCTTCTGTTTCGTGTATAATCAAAATTGATGCCAAGAAGAGTAAATTCTCCCTCCGAGCCATCAAGATCATATAGGAGACCGGGACGCCACATTATGATATCGCCTTCGACAAGCTCATATTTAGTGCCTTCGATTCTTATTAAGCCCTTGCCTTGCTTCAAATAGAAAAGACGGTTATCATATGCTCTTTGCCCTTTGAAAAGAGATGCTTCGGTCACTGTCAAGCTTTGGGCATAACGAACAAAAGGTCTTATTTCTGTGATATTTAGCTTCATAATATCTCCAAATCTTTATTTTTGATGGTTTTATATTTATTTTCAACCTTGATTGTACCACAAAAATATGGTAAAATCAATATGAAATCCAAGGAAAGGTGAAAAAATATGATAAAAAGAAAAGAAAAAAGAACGGCGAGAATAGGTTTTTTCTCGGTTATTCACGCAGTTTATTTTGATCAGTTCCCGGGACTTGAGGACAATCTGAAAAAATACCATGCAGATACCATAGCACTTACCGAAAAAAATGATGTTGAGGTTGTGGATTACGGAATTATCGGTTCAAGCGAAGAGGCTTTTGCCGCAGTTCCCAAAATGCTCGGTGATAACCTTGATGTTATGTTCTGCAATATGATCACATATGCAACATCTTCTGTTTTTGCACCAATTATGAAGGAAATGAATATTCCCGTGGTGCTGGTTGCCCTCCAGCCGAGAAGTCATCTTGACTATTCCAAGGCAAATACATTTATGCAGCTTGAAAACGATAATATCTGCTCCGTTCCCGAGTTTACAGGTGTTGCCATCCGCATGGGCAAGAAGGTTGCAGATGTTATTATCGGTGTTCTTTACGGAGACGAAGAAGCGGAGCGTGATGTTGCCGAATGGTGCGATATTGCAAAGGTTCTTCATTCTCTTAAAGGTGCGAGGCTAGGTCTTATGGGACATGTTCTCGAAGCTATGTACGATATGCACGCAGACCCAACTGCCATTTTCTCGGCATTTGGAATTCATGTGCCGCTTCTTGAAATCGAAGATGCTGTAAAATGCTATGAAGAGGTAACGGAAGAGGAGATAAAAGCAAAGGTCGAGCTGATAAATGCCGAATTTGATATGCCTGAGCCTAAATCCGACCCTGTAACCGAAAAGCTTACAGAAAAGGATCTTCTGAAGGCGGCAAGAGGTGCGGCAGCTCTTGACAGACTCGTTGCGGAAAAGAACCTAACAGGTCTTGCATATTATTATGAGGGTAGGGATGACACCATTCAGCGCGAGGTTGCAACGTCCTTTATTGTTGGAAATTCTATTCTTAATGCCGAAGGAACGCCAATGTGCGGAGAATTTGATATCAAGACCTGCGTTGCCATGCTTATAATGGACAGGCTGAATATCGGCGGAAGCTTTGCGGAATTCCATCCCTTTGATTTTGAGGAGGATTTTATACTTGTCGGTCATGATGGACCTCACCATATTGCAATTGCAGACGGTAAGCCTATTCTCCGAAGCCTCAAAAAATTCCACGGTAAGCCGGGAAGCGGTGCATCTGTTGAGTTCAAGATAAAGGAAGGCCCCATTACGATGCTGGGAATCACCCAGACTGCGGACGGTAAATTCAAATTCGTTATCGGAGAGGGAATGTCAAAGGCAGGACCGATACCTCCTACAGGCAATACCAACACACGCGGCTTCTTTGAGCCTACAACGAAGGAATTTATCAAGCACTGGGTAATGGAAGGACCTACACATCACTATGCCCTCGGCGTTGGACATAAGGCGGATACCATCAAAAAGCTCGCAGACGCACTTGGTATCGAAGCCGTTATAGTAAGATAATTTCGAAGATAAATTGGCAGGCAGCTATCATAAGATTTATTTGGAAGAAAATGCAAAGGTGCGTATATCGTCGGCGAATGCTTTGGCTGGTGAAACATTCAGTGCTGACATTTTGATTGAAAACAATGTTGGAGGTTGAGCTTGGTTAAATAAACAAAGAAAAAGAGCTAATTTGGCTCTTTTTCTTTTATTTTTAGATTTTTAGGTTAAAACTAATGTGACTGAGTCACAGAAAATAGTGTAAATAACCACTTGAAAAAAATGTAATTATATGCTATAATATGTTGATCTCAAAGGAAAGGAGATTTTAAATAGATGTTGGAGCTAAAAAATATTTCTTATGTTGTTGATGATAACGGTAAGGAAAAAGAGATAATTAAGGACGTAAGTCTTAAAATAAATGAAAGATTTGTTGCAATTACAGGCCCGAACGGCGGCGGTAAGTCCACACTTGCAAAAATAATTGC
>CAYPKQ010000037.1:2562-15615 GCA_964411355.1 uncultured Lachnospiraceae bacterium | reverse complement strand
TCCTCTCCCGCGCCGAAGCGTGTGAGAACTATTCTGCCATCGTCGGTGATGGTGACAACATTGAAGGACTGCTCCGTGGTAGTGCCGCTTGTCATTTCAAGCTCACCGGGACTCCACATTGCGTCTCTGTTACAGCAGATGTTCAGAATTGCATCATCCGAAAGAACAAGATCGTCAGAATATGCCTGATTTGTTCCGTATGTGCCAAGCTCTGTCTGCCATATCCAGCTTCTGTCATAGTGCCAGTGACCGTTCATAGAGAAGATAGTACCTTCAAATTCGCTTGCGGTGAAATCATATGTTCTTTCGGTTGTACCGCCCATGATCGCAAGAGTATTTGCGCTATGATAGTTGAGGTATGTTGTAAGAGAAGTCTTTGCCTTGAATGCTGAGAGGATCTGGAAAAGATCTCTTGATGCTGTGTTGTTGGCTGTTGTTTCACCTATCTGATGACCGAGAACTACGATATCATAGTCTGCGGGGGTGGAAAGCAGAGTTTCTGCAAGCCAATCATACTCGATGGACATAAAGGAAGTGTAGTTACCTATGATAGTGTTGAGCTGAGTGATGCCGTTTGAACCGGTATCAAGAACGATATAGCGGATCTTATCATCGGCATTATCATAATGATAATGCATCTTTGCCCAAGCAAGTGCCTGTTCCTTCATATCTTCTGCTGTGTAAGCAACGCTGCCATCGCTGTTAAGCACCTCGGAATATGTGATATTCTCAAGAGCAGCGAGCATATCGGTATCGAAAACAGCCTTGTCTTCGATATTCTTTACAGTTGTGTTATAAAGAAATGTATCGGAGATGGTAAGCTCGGCAGCACCCTGCGATGCTGTGTTGTTTACATCGTGGTTACCAACAACATAGATCCCATCCTTGCCGAACACATCATAAAAATTTGTCTGTGCATAGGTTGTAAGGGCGTTTTCGGCATCGGCAAGCACATCAAATCCGTCAAAAGGGTCGCCTCCGTAAACAACATTTGTAATTCCGGTTGCTTTTCTGACATAGTCAATGAGAGAGGTGGATTTTTTTGCGTTGTTAGTCCAGTGTGTATCTGTCAAGAACACAAAGGATTTACCCTCGGGGATCTCCGCAACCTTTGCAGCCATATAGTCAGCCCAAACTGCATCTACCTCCGTGAGAGCATAAACAACATTTGTTCCGAATACGGTTGCACTTATCTTTTCTCTTGTCAGCTTATCCGTGCCGAGATCACTGAATGTAATCTCATCAGCAGATTCTGTTGCATAAAGAGCAACAACTTTGCCTTCATTTGCAGGATCTGCGAGGAGAAGACCTGCAACATCCTCATTGTCTGTTGTAACGGTAGTGTCTGCACACATATTAACTGTCTGCCAAATGGGATTATCGCCCTTCACAAGAGAAAGAACACTTTCTTCTGCTGTGAGCATTCCAAGAGTCACATTATAGAGAGAAGGAGCAACGTAGTTTGCATCCTCATATTCAGTTATGAGAAGGAAATATTCTCCGTTCATTCTCCAGATCTCATATCCTACCATAGAAACTGCGGATTTCATCTGAAGCTCATCGGAATATCTGACAATTGTTGTATTGAAGCGAACATTTGTAGTATCGTCATGGTTGGACTTGCCGCCATAACCATCGACTTCATTCCAAATTGCGGTCTTAACAACATTTTCTGCGGGAGTTACAAACTTTTCGCCATCAAGAGAGAGAATAGCATCAGTACCGCCGAGCTGCTTTGAATACTTATCATAATTAGCCTTTGAAGCAATGATAGAACCGTATTCAACAAGCTCGATGCCCTCTGTTTCGCCATAGATCTTCTCATTGAAGGAATAGAGAGTACGAAGTCCATTATAATCATCCTCTCTTACCTGGAAGCCGAGAACCTTAATTGAAGGAGCAAATGCAATTGCAACCTCGCTTGTGATCTCTGCCTCTTCAAGAGAAGCGTTGATAGATTTTGCGGTATCAACATCCGAGCAGAAGATAACAACCTTGCTGCATCCCGAGAATGCTGATGCGGGAAGTGTGATATCATTTTCCTTAAGATCGATCTTACAAAGGGCAGTGAGGTTTGCAAATGCGCCCTCCTCAACCGTTCCGTAATTTTCGGGAATTACGATCTCAGCAAGCTTTGTGCATCCCTCAAATGTGTTTACATGAATTGTGGGAATGGGATAAACCATTTCGCCATTGCTTTCATAGCCTGCATCGGAAAGATTGGGAAGAATTACCTTTGTTACAGCCTCACAGCCGCTGAACATACCACGAAGTACCTTTTCGGGCATGCAATCGGTATTTACAAAGCCTGTGAAGTTGATAACGCCGTCGATCTTGTTTGCATCATCGCCAACCCAAAGGGTTGTGAGAGCCTTACAGCCCTTGAAGAGATCTACATCTGTGCAGCCCCAATAGGGAGCGAGAGTGAGAGACTCGAAATGAACCTCTGTGAGAAGCTCGAAGCCCTCAAAGAGACCAAACTCAACATTGCTGCTAGCACGGATCTTCTGAATAGCGCCGACCTCAGCAGTCTTAACATAAGGCTTGTAGGTTGCAAGGAAGGTCTGAACAATTGAATCATCCCAAAGAAGCTCAACAAAGCTTGTATCAAGCTTTGTGATGCTCATATGATTTGTAGCTGGGAAGTATTCAAGCTTGATCTTGCTACCGTCTGACTCTTCAAAAACAGAATAGTGGGTGGTCTCAAAGCCTGTGTTCCATGCAAAGGTATGAGCGGGAGAGCCTACGGGAGCGTTGATAGTTGTGAGTGCAGTACAAGTACCGAAAGAGTTGCTCCAGTCGTTCTGAACAAGTGCTGCATCCTTTGATGCTGCACCGCCCTGGGGGAAGAGCTTTGTTGCAGAGCCTGTTACATTAACGGTTTTGAGGCTTGTGCAATACTGGAATGTGGTTGCCCAAACATCTGTCAATGTTTCGGGAAGAGTAACCTCTGTGAGTGCTGTGGGAAGCGACCAAGAGTAATTAGGATCACCCGAGAACATATAGAGACTTGTTTTAACAATACCGTTAGGCAGAGTCAAGGATTTAAGATCGGTATTACAAGCAAAGCAATACTGACCTATCTGGGGAGTGTCGGTTGTGATAGTATCTGCAAAAACAAACTTCTGAATGCTATAGCAGTTTGAGAATGCATAAGAACCGAAGTTGATATGTGAGAAATTGCTGAGGTTTACTGTTCCTGTGGCAATTTTCTGATCTGTGTCACGAGTGTAAACAGTCGAAAGTGCCTGACAGCTCTCAAAGGTTGCAGATGTCATTTTTGTGAGAGAAGCAGGAAATTCAACGGTTTTGAGCCCTACGAGAGAGGAAAGAATACCTCTGACCTCTGCACCGCCTGCAAGCTCTGTAATGCCGTCACCGAAAACAGCCTTTGTTATCTTTTGGTAAACATCGGCAGTTGCACTTGCCCATATCATACCTGAAGCCATATTGCATCCATGGTCGAATACCCAATACATTCCGGAAGATGTTGCAATATATTCGCCTGTGGATGTGCAGGGATAAACAACGCTGCCGCCATTGGGATCTTCCATGAAGAAGTAGATGGTATATTCGGGAGCATCGGTTGTTCCCATATTGTAAATTTCAAACTTGATATTTGTATTTGCGCCTGTTTCATCAACGCAGTAGCCACTGTGAACCGCACCGCTTTCGGGCTTCTGTGACCAAAGTGTTGCGAGAAGACCGTTTGCAGCCGCATAATCGTAGCCCACAGAGCCTTCGGGAGCAATGATAGATTCGAGAGCGCAATCCTCAAAAGCGTTATCAGCAATAGCTGTAACTGTTGCGGGGATAACTACGGTCTTAAGAGCTGTGCATCCGTCAAAGGTTGAAGAATAGATGGACGCTGCACCTGTCGATGCCGGAAGAAGAACCTTCTCTATAGATGTGCAGTTTGTGAAGAGACCGAGAAGCACACCGCTATCACAGCTTGTAAAGGAGCTGAGGTCTGCAACGCCTTCCTGTGCATTGCTCTCGTCACCAACATAAACCGAGGTGAGGTTCGTGCAATTTGCAAAGAGGTTACCCTTTGAGCCGAGAGTAAGCTTTATGGTATTTGTAAAGCGTACTGTCTTGAGGGCTGTAAAGCCATCGAAGAAGGAAGACCAATTTGAGTTGCCTGTTGCAAGCTCATCAATATTGCTTCCAATAATGAAATGCTCCATTTCATCTTTATATTTACCCATAAAGCTGAGAGGTTCAGCGCAGTGAACAGAGCCATCGGGACCGTTCCACCAATGAGCCGTAACAAATGCTGTCCAGTCGGCTTCGTTTGTGTCAACCGTCATTGTCTTGGTGTTGGGATCATATGTCATGATCAGCGCACCGCAAGTGCTTGTAACTGTGTCGATGGGAAGCTCAACTTCGGGAGCTTCTATCTCAACGAAATCAAAGCCGTATCTTTCTGCAAAGTTCTTTGCGTTAGAAGGATCAAGAGCCTTGATGGTTGTAAGTGAAGAGCAAGTACCGAAGGAGGTACCATAGTCGTTTTCAACGATAGCATCAGCAGTTGTTCCTGTGCCTTCCTTGGGATATACATTTGTATCTGCGCCAAGGAATGTTACGGTGTGAAGCTGATAGCAGCGTCTGAATGTAGATGCCCAAAGCTCTGCAAGGCTTGCAGGCAATGTGATCTCTTCAAGAGGGCAGAGTGTCCATGTTCCTGAGCTGGGATTACCAAAGAACATATCCATATAAGTTTTTGTAACACCGTTGGGGATATTGAGAGATTTGAGCGCAGTATTGAATCCGAAGCAATACTGACCGATCTGGGGAGTATCTGTTGTAACAGTGTCAGCAAACACATATTTTGCAACTGACTGGCAGCTTGCAAAAGCATATGTGCCGAAATTCATGTGTGTGAAGTTGCTGAGGTTTACAGTTCCCTCTTCAACTGTCTGTCCAACATCACGGGTATAGACAGTTCTCAGTGCACGACAACTCTCAAAGGTTGCGGAAACCATTTTCGTAAGAGAAGCGGGAAATTCTACAGTGGTAAGTCCGATAAGGCAGGTACGAATTCCGCGTGAACCTGCTGTTCCGCCAAGCTCTGTGATACCGTCACCGAAAACAGCTTTTGTGATCTTTGTGTGGTCATATGAACTCGAAGCCCAAGCCTGAACGCCTGCGCGTCCGTTACTCATGGCGCAGTTCCAGCTTACATCGGTAGTGGTTGCATCGTATCCGTTTGTATCTGTTCTACCGGGATAGACAACGCTGCCACCGTTTTCATCCTCCATAAAGAAGTAGATGGTATAATTGGGAGCATCTGTCGTTCCCTCATTATACACCTCAAATTTGATATTTGTTTGGTTGCCGTCACCGTCAATGCAGTAACCGCTGTGAACTGCACCGCTCTCGGGCTTCTGTGACCAGAGCGAAGTGCCCGACTCGGTTGCATATGCGGCGAGGGCAAATACGCACGCTATAAGCAGAGCCGAAATGAGAAATAGGGTAATTCTTTTTTTCATCGTTTTTCTCCTTTTTTGAATTTTTTGTAATTGATTTGCGCTTTTAGGTACTTTTTGTCCAAAACCGCTATCTTACAATGCAATTATATCCCCACGCCCTTTTAATAGCAATGCACATTTTGTCATTCATTGCCTTTTTTGAAACAAAAATTACAAACATATGTTGACACGGGACATTTTTTTGGTGTATAATAAACAAAAAAGGAGGGGTGAAGATGAAAAATGAGCTTTTGATCGGACGACCAAAGCTTGCGGGTACTGTTGCCTGGTATGTTTACGGCAGATGGGAATATACCGATAAGCGCCGTCATTACAGCCACGAGGTAGAATATAATCAAATGGTATATAAGCTTGGCGGAGAAAGCAAGGTGACCATCGGAGATGACTCCTTTGATGCCTATAGCGGTCTTATCTTTATCACTCCCAAGGGACATTACGACAGACATTATTTTGACACCGATGTTATAGGTGACAGTATTGATATTTTCTTTGAATCGGATATTGAGCTTCCAAAATCGGTTCAGATATTTGACGCAAGATCAAATCCGAAGCTCAGAGAGCTGTTTTTGAACTTCTATAAAACATATGAGCGTCAAAGAAACGGCTGGTATTATAAATGTTCGGCAATCTTTTATAATATTATCTATGAGATCAGCCAGATGAATTCGGATTATATTCCGCTTAGCCGCATGGAGCAGATAAAGCCGGGAATTGAATATCTCAATGAGCATTGCTATGACACAGATTTCACCTGTGAGATCCTTGCCGAAAAATGCGGCATGAGCTATACCTATTTCAAGCGAATATTCAACATCTGCTACAAAATGTCTCCTATTAAATATGTAATAATGCTCCGAATGACACGGGCGGCTGAGCTGCTGAATTCGGATAAATATACCTGCACGGCAATCTCCGAAATGGTCGGATATCAGAGTAACTATTATTTTTCAAGGGTTTTCAAAAGCTATTATGGCTGTACCCCCACAGAATATAAAAAGAATACTAACTGAAGAGCTGTCCTTTGCACAAAATACGCAAAGGACAGTTTTTTAGACAAACAGGAATTTGTCGGTGAGAACAAACGGAAATACACAAGAGGCTCACCCTATGGGAGAGCTGGCGCCAAAGGCGACTGAGAGGGCAATTATGTGTTGTTTTACAAGCCCTCTCCGTCACGCTAAAGCGTGCCACCTCTCCCGGAGTGAGAGGCTCTCTTTCGTCCTCGAAAACAGTTCGTTAAATTACTGTTTGAAAATCGGAGGAGATTATCGAGCTGAGAAACGCAGCCTTTTTGTTACAAAAAAAGCAACGCTTGACAAAATGTGCATTGACTTCATTTTTCGTAACCATTATAATCATAGTATAATCTCGAAAAATCGAACAGGAGAAAAAATATGAGAAAAAGAATTACAAAAATTATTCCATTAACAATTTTATTATTGCTTTTTGTATTCATGTTTAGTGTAGCCGTCTTTGCTGCCACTGCGGGCAGCGGTTACACCATTGATGGAGACGGAAAAGAAACGAATATTAAATGGACAATGGATGCGAGTGGAACTCTGACTTTTGAAATCGACCCCGATGCCAAGGACAAGGTTCAGACTACCGTCATCATAAATAAAGACCCAAAAACCGGCTCAAGTGCCGATTGGAGCCGCTGCCTTCCCACATATGCAGAGGCAACAAAGATCATCATCGGTGACGGAATTACAGAAGTCAGCGGTTTTGCGGCGCTCCACTCTCTCGGAGATGTTGAAATTCCAAAATCTCTCAAAATTCTCGGTGCCTCCGCATTTCAGTGCAGCACCATAAGCTCCCTATATATAAGAGGAAACGAAAATACCTATGCACTTTTTGACCTTTCAAATATAGAAGTCATCGGTCCATATTGCTTTGACGGCTGCTACAAGCTTTCAATGGTAAGCCTTAATAACAATATGAAGGGTGAGATCCCTGCCGAGGCGTTCAAGGGAACAGCACTCGGTGAGATCACAATTCCGGAGGGAATAACAAAAATTGCAAACCGTGCTTTTGCTCAAACGGGTGCGCTTGACAACCTTTATTTTCTCGGTATGGAAACCGTAATTGAATCGGATGATGTTTTTGCGGGTAATTTCACATATCCCACAATCAAGGCAAAGACAAATTCCAAGGCTCTTGAATTTGCGATAGCAGGCAGTTATACTTATGTCGATATTGACACGGGAGTGAAAACTCAAGGCGAAAAGCCCACAACGGGCATTTCGCAAGGAGATATCGTTCCCGATGATCTCCCGGAATTTACGCCCGAGGGAGCAACGCTTTACGGTCATATGACGGGACTTTATCTCAGCAATTACATAATAAACACTTTCTGGGCATATTACGATGAGACAAAAACTCTTGAGCTGACTTCTGCTACAAAATCCTATAATGAAACGGGAACGATTTGGAATTGCGATCCCGGTACCGAAACATGGCAGCTCTATAAGGAGCAGATCGAGCATATCGTCATCGGTGATGACATCAGCAAGATAACCGCAGGAGCTTTTGACGGTTATACAGCCCTTAAGGATGTAAGACTCGGTAAAAATGTGGGTCAGATAGATGCGGGAGCATTTACGAACTGCGCTTCCCTCTCGACAATTTGGAGAGACGGAACAGAACGCATCGAGGGGGTCTTTGATCTTTCGGGCATATCGAACTTTGGAGACATAATCACAAATACAGCTCCGAGTGAGCTTTATCTTCATGAGAATGTAAAGGAGATCGGCTTTGGTCTTCCCATGTCTCTGAAAACCATATATGTTCCCGAGGTGAACGATGCGCTGATAAAATATGCAGAGGATAATTTCTACAATCTGCAAAGCACAAAGAATCCCGATGATTTTTATGAAAATCATGTTGAGATCGACCTTTCGATGACACCTTGCGGTGCAAGATGTGTTTTCGATTTCGACGAGGCAACGGGAACTCTCACGGTTTATGGAGTTGGCGATATCGCCCATGTTGTAAACTATTACGGTGGCGGATCTAAAACTGCGCCTTGGTTCAGCATAAAGCAAAAGGTAAAGCATGTTGTTCTTAGCGAGCATATCACATCTGTTGGAAAATACGCATTCTGCGAATTTAAAAATCTTGAAACTGTCAGACTTCCCTCGAAGGAAGGTTTCATAATAAGCAATGCGGCATTTGAAAAATGTCACAATCTGCGCTCGGTATATATCGACGGTACAGAGCCCATCGAGGGTACTCTTGATCTCAGTACCGTTGCGGATATTGGAGCATGGAGCTTTGCATATGACTATCTCATTGCAAACATTGTGATCGACCCTGTGATCGAAAAAATCGGAAGCTCGGTTTTTGAAGAAAATATCACATTGAATCTTAAAAATGTTTACGGAACTCCCGGCTCTTATGCCGAAGAATATGCAAAGGAAAACGGTCTTGCATTTTTCGATGCTTCAAGCTCTATTCCCGAGCCTATAAAATGCGTACCGCCCGAAACAACGGGTACGGACGGTGAAGAATCAGCAGTAGAGACAGAAACAGCAACTGCCGAGCCCGAAAAGCCAAAGGTCGTTTTCCTTGACTATGTGGGTGAGCCACCGATGGAAAGTGATAGCGGTGCAATGCTTTATATCATTATCGGATGCGCTTTAGCGGCAATCATTGCGGCAGTAATTATCGTAATCATAAAGAAAAGAGGGGCAAGAAAATGAAAATAACAAAAACTTTGATCACCATTTTCCTTATCATAATTGCAACCTTTTCACTTTTTTCTTGCGAGGATAAAGAAAGGTTCGACGGTACAATTCTTCGTGAGGATGGATCACTTGAGGTCTATATGCTTCCGGTTGAAAACATTTCGGAATATACCGTTATAAGATCAAGAAAAGGCTCTAAAGAGGAAACGGACGAAGCAAGCTCGCTGCGACATGCAATTTGCGATGCGATCGGTGAGGAGATTCCGATAAAAACCGATGAATTTTCAGCAAAATATGAGATTCTAATCGGAAACACCGATAAGAAAGAATCAAAAGAGGCTTCAAAGGACCTCAGATATGATGAATATATCATCAAAAAGCTCGACAACAAAATAATCATTGCAGGCGGCTCGGACAAGGCTCTGGCAGAGGCTTGCAAGGTTTATAAAGAAAATTTTATTGACATGGATAAGGGGATTGTTAAGGCACCTATGAGTAAGTATTTATTCAAAGGCGAATATGCGCTTGATTTTATTAAGACAGACGGAGTTGATCTTTCGGAGTTTTCGGTATATTTTGACGGTAAGCTTATTCCAACCGAGGAAGGAATAATACCCGAGTTTATAACAAAGATAAGAGAACGACTCGGAGTTGATATGAAGCTCGTTACACAGAATATGGTAAATGATTACCACTATATCGTTATAAACAACACAGGTCTTGTTTACGATGAATATTCCATCGAGGCAAAGGACGGAAATATCTACATAAACGGAAGCTATGCGAGCATCGCCTCTGCACTTGAATATTTCGTTGGAGATTTTCTTGAGGGTAAGGAGAGTATCGAGCTTGAAAGCGGAAAGAGCAACTTCAAGATGTCAATGGGTAAAAAGAGCATCTATTCAAAGGATGCACTCATGTCTGTGCTCACCGAAGCTTATAACAACCCCAATGCCACCATCATCGGTCAGCAGTGTGAGGGCGGCAGAGCCATGATACATGAAACCGTTGCGGATTTTGAAAAATCCACAGGCGAAAAGCCGGGTATTATCGGTCTTGACCTCGCTTGCTACGGTGTTGAGCTTCCCGAGCTTTCAGACGAGGACAGAAGCAAGCTCATCTGTGAGATCGTTGAATATGCGTCGGAGGGGGGACTTCTCACCGTAAGCTCACACTGGGCAAATCCTGCTTCTCCCGAGGATCTTGTGAGAGGTAAGCTCGGTAATTTCACAACAGTTGAAGAATTTGAAAAGGCATACAGAGAGGTATATACTCCCGGAACCGAGCTGAATGCGGTGTTTGTCAAGGAGCTTGAAACTAATGCAATTTTCCTTGAAGCACTCAAAAACAACGGTGTTCCCGTTATCTGGCGTCCGCTACATGAGATGAATGCAAACTGGTTCTGGTATTGCATCACAGATTCTTCAAGCGGTAATCACATCACCATAAGTGCAGAATGCTTCACAGATTTTTGGAAATACATCTATAATTACTTTGACTCGGAATGGAAGCTTGACAACCTTCTTTGGTGCTTCTCTCCCAACACCTCTTCAACCCCGGCAGGCGAACCCGGAAGCACGGTCTATTGCTATCCCGGTGACGAATATGTTGACATTGTGGGATGCGACTGGTACACATGGGGAAATCTTGAGATCAGGCTCAATGATAACTATAAAAACCTTTCGAATCACAGTGGAAAGATCGGTGCACTTACAGAATTTGGTGTTGACGGTCCTGTGAAAAGTGAGGTATTTAACGATCAGCCTAAGGTATATAATGCGGCAAAGGCTCTTGAGCAGATGAAAACACTTGCAAATGAGGGAATTTCATTTGCATATCTTCTCACCTGGACTCCCGGAAGTCAGGCATCCATCGGTGTCCTCGGCGGCGACGGAACAGCTGAGGACTTTATGGAGGATGATTTCACTCTCGGACTTAGTGATGTCAAAGCCATTTTCGACAGAATCAAATAAAATCGCTTTTAATTTCTTAATCGAAAGGGGAAAAAAATGAAGTATTTCAACAAAATCTTTTGCCTTATTCTTTCGCTTTCTATGCTTGTTTCCGCCTTCGCATTTACAGCATTTGCGGAAAGCATGAAGAGCATAACAGAAATTGATATTTCGGGTTATTCAAAAATCCGTTTCAAGGGCGAAACCAACAAGGATTTCACAAAATATGAGGTTGGTGAGGAGATCGTCTTCACAATGACTCTCTGGGGAGATGACGAGCAGCTTTCGGCTCCCTATTTCAAATGTACGCTTACGGGCGATGATGGTCAGGCATCCGTTAACTTTTATGATGCTTCATCGGGAAGCGTAAATGTAAGCACCTCGCTTTCCCGTGCGGGCGCAGTCAGGCTTGTTGTTGAGCCTTGCGACAATGCAAAAAATGTCATCTCAGCAGATAACATAACGGTCTTTGAGGGCGGTGCTCTTGCAGGTGCAAGCGATGTTCGCACAACCGTTGCCGAGCCTCTCGATTTTGACGAATATTGGGCAGGCAAGCTGGCGGAGCTTGATGAATGCGAGCCGAATCTTCTTTCTCTTGAGCCGATAGCGTCAAACGATCCGAATTTTGATGCTTTTATAGTTAAGGTGGATTGCATAGGAGATCCCGAGATGGTGGCAACCAATGCCACTTGGGTATGCGGCATTTTGAGCGTTCCGAAAAACGCTTCAAAGGGTTCTCTCGGATTTCAGCTTGAATTTCAAGGCTATGGCGTCAATTCCACATGGCAGGTAAACCATGATTGGAATATAACCTTCTGCGTTTCTGCACACAGTATTGAACAACTGAGAGATAATACTTATTATTGGAACACAGATGCTTTGGGACTGTCAAATTACGGTTGGTCCACAGTTGAAAATGCAGATCCCGATACATCCTATTATTCCCATATGCTTATGCGTGATGTTCAGGCTTATAGGTTCCTAAAAAAGTATTTTGGAGACGAGGGCGGTGAAGAATCCTTCGGCGGTATTGACATAAGCTCCTGGAAGGGACTCTGGAGAGGCGATTATCTGCAAACAAACGGCGGAAGCCAAGGTGGCTTCCAGGCAATAGCAGTTGCGGCGCTCGTTCCCGAGGTCACTCATGTTGCAGCCTCCGTTCCGTGGATGGCAGATGTTGCAAGTGGTCTTGATTCTCTTAAGATACAAACAACATTCCGTCCCCCATATGCAGACGGTCTTCGTTATTTTGACACATCCTTTATGGCAAAGAGAGTTAAAGCGGGAACTGTTTGGCTCGGCGGCGGTACGGGCGATACGATCTGCCCTATGTACGGTGTTCAGACTGTATATAACAGCTTCAATACAAATGTAAGCTTCAATTTCACCCAAGGAATGGGACATACGGGAACAAACACCATTCCGATAAATTCCAATCAGAGCAAGACATATTCAGAGGATAACAGCCTCGGAAGCGATGCAATTGTTATAATGAATATGCCGAGCGAAGGCTTTTCCTCGGATCTCATCTCCGCATGGAAGTCTTTGAACGGCAAAAATGCTGTTATCTATTCCGATATTCCGGCTGAATTTGATGAGGATAACCTTTTCGTTATTTATGTTGTTGATTCAAAAGCTTCTCTTGATTCACTTATGGAGATGATCGAAGTTTCGGAGACGGTTGAAATTGGAGTTGCCTTCCTTGGCGATATAAATGGCTATTTCTGTGAGGATGTTAAGACCATCCTTACATCTGCAGCCGATCCGGGCACAAAAATCCATCTTTTAAGCTACGGAGAGGATATAACAGATGCCGAAACAGTTGCGGAAAATGCTTCCGGTGCACTTTATGGAAATCAAGTTACCGATAGCAGCAAATATAAGGCGGTAGACGGTGACGGAAGCCTCTGTTCTGCTTTTGCA
>CAYPKQ010000037.1:0-2552 GCA_964411355.1 uncultured Lachnospiraceae bacterium | reverse complement strand
GTTGCAAAAAATGCCGATAATATCGAGGTTTATCCCGTTTCTTATCCCTATTGCACAACAAAAGATTCCGCGCTTTCTGCCGAAGTGAATGATGGTATCATCACAGTCACAGGTAAGCACGGAGCAAAAGAAATAGAGATTATAAGCTCTTCTTCCGTCGATCGCTTTGGTCATACCGCAAAGGTTGAATGGACAGTCAATGGAAGCACAATGACGCTCTGTGGCGAGGTTATCGGAGGCTGCAGCGAAAAATGGAATGACGATATGTCAGGTATCACCGAGATCGTTATTTCCGACGGAGCAAAAAAACTTGCATCAGGTGCTATTGATGCTCTCAAAGGAGCAGTTATAACCCTTCCTCTTTCTGTTAAAATCATCGACAAAAATGCTTTCTGCGGAAAGAATGATATAAAACTTTCCTCATATGAGGACACACTTGCGGAAAAATTCGCCGAGGAAAACGGACTTGAATTTGTCAGCCTCGGAGCACTTAATTCTTGCGGTTCAAAGGTTTATTGGACATATTCCGACGGTGTTCTCACAATTTTCGGAAGCGGATCAACGATTGTATCTGGCATCACAAGCTGGGGTCCGGAAGCTGCAAAAAGCTCCGCTTGGTATGAGCATTATGATGATATAACAAAGGTTGTGATCGGCGGTGAAATAAATACCATCGGTGTCAGAGCCTTCCACTTCATGAACAGCCTTACAACGGTTGAAATAAGTCCCAATGTTAAATATATCGACCAGGCGGCATTTGAAAACTGCGGCTCACTCAGCACGATTTATGTTTCGGGTAATGAGCCGGCTGTAGGAGTTGCCGATCTTAGCGGTATAGTCGAGCTTCCAAGAGGATATCAGTTTGACGGAACACCCGCCATCAGGCGTTATATCTTCTCGGATGCTTTTGCAGGCAATATCGGTGCTGAAACCTTTAAGGCAAATTATATTGAGGAATTCACAGCACCAAAAAACACTGCAAGCATTGATGCATTGGCGTTTTCTGAGACATCAACTCTTAAAACTCTAACCGTTCTCGGTAAAAATACCGTTATTTCAAAATACGCATTTGCAAATACCGGTGACGGAAATGCAACAACCGATTATATTAAAAATATTACCATCGTTTCATATTCCGATTCCCTTGCACATCAGTTTGCAAAGGTTAACAAGCTGAAATTCAAGGATATCGAAACAGATGAGCTTACCGACTATGCAACAGTTGCTGTGGATGATCTGGTTATCAGCGGTCACATCGTTGAAAGCTGGATGGGAAGCACAACAGTTGACAATAACTGGAGCTTTGAATATAAAACGGGTATTCTTACCGTTACATCAAATGTAGGAAGCGGCTGGAATGAATGCGGAAATGTATATTCAAACGGCTCATGGAATGAGATTTTGAAGGATATCAAGGAGGTTGTTCTTGTTGGCAACATAAGCAAGATATCAGGCAACGCTTTCCGTGGTGCGGTCAATCTCACAAAAGTTACCATTCCTGCCCAGATAGCTCAGATAAACAGCTCGGCATTTGAAGGCTGCAAAAAGCTCACAACGATCACAGTTGAGGGCGAGCCCGAAATGAAGAATGTTGTTAATTTATATAATATTGTTGGACAGGGGAATTGCCTTGCGGACGGAAGCAATATTTTTGCAGGTGCAAAAAATGTGACAGCTCTTGTTCTCGGCTCTGTTTATTCCGATGAATATCCCTTGACAGAGGCAAATATGCCTGAGAATCTCAAAACCATCTATGGAAACACCGAATATCTAAAGCGCTATTGTGAAAAGAATGGACTTGAATTCATCCCATTCGGTAAGGCAAGCGAAGGAAATGTCTATTTCACAATTGATGAAGCAACAGGTGAAATGACACTCTTTGGAAGCGGTTCTCTTAACGGTCTTGATGATGGCATAGATGCTTATGTATCCGTTGTTAAGACAGTTATAATTGACAAAAGCATTACAGAGCTTGGCGACGGTGCTCTTGCGAAGCTTGATTCTCTCAGAAATGTGTCCTTCATGGGAGATGCTCCGCTTGTTGCACCGAACGCTAAGCCATTTGGAAAACAGTCCTCGGATTTTGTTATCAACGCAAAATCAAATGCAAAGGGATTTGATGGCGACACATGGTGCGGATACACCTTGATAAAGCCTCTGTTCATGGCAGGAGATATTAACGATGATGGCGATGTTAATGTTGCAGATGCAGTGCTTCTGGCACAGTATCTTGCAAAATGGGATGTTGAAGTGAATCTGCTTGCGGCAGATACCAACGGAGATGGGGAAGTTAATGTTGCAGATGCGGTGCTTCTGGCACAGTATCTTGCAAAATGGGATGTTGAGCTTGTAGGTCCGTCGGTTTCTCTTCCCGAGCCGGAGCCCGAGCCTGAGCCTGAGCCTGAGCCTGAGCCGGATGATGATCTTGAGGATAACGAGGTCGATGCGGATATAGTGGTTTAAGTAAAGCTAACGATATCCTTAATCAAAAAATATGCGCGCGTTGTAAAATGAAGTTGCACTACCCATTAGGGTAAAAGTTTTCAAAAAAG